>JAAAOD010000116.1 GCA_009908535.1 Verrucomicrobiota bacterium | reverse complement strand
GGGCCGTTTTGCAGAATGTGGAGTGGGCAAATTCACTTGCACAGGTCATTGACCATCAATGGATTAAGATCCACCACGCGGAAGGCAAGCTACTGTCCCGCATTCTCGCCGAAGCGACAGTTGATCACCTCGAGGATCAGGATGACCTCCGGCCCCTGCTGGACAGCGACGAATTGCGGGATTGCCACGCCCGTTATTTCACGTCGGAGCGTCCGTCCGCCGATCCCGGGGAGACTGTCAATCAGGCCCTCCGCTTTCTTGTCCGGCGTCATTGCCGGCAACGTATCGACCTCTTACGTAAAGACCTTGCCAACCTCGCCACGGAAAAACCGGATGATCCCCGCATCGTCGACGCCATGCGCGAAATCAACGCGCTTACGCGCCAACGGGTAAACGGTCCTTTTCCCGAAGTACGAATTCAACCCAGCTAATGCTCATGCCTGCCAGGAAAACCAGCGCCAAAAAAAGCCCCGCCAAGAAAAGCCCTGCGAAAAAGGCCGCCAAAAAGACCACCGCCCCCAAAGCGACGGTGAAAAAGACCTCCCCGAAGAAAAGCGTCGCTTCCGCCGGGAAAACCTCCGCGGCGAGGAAACCGGCTGCGAAGAAGGCCGCGGTAAAGAAAGCGGCGGCGAAGCAACCCTCCGCGAAGGAAAACCGATCCACCGCGCCCGCGAAGAAGGGGAAGACCTCCGATATTTCCGCGGAGAAAAACGTCCTCAAGGAAGCGGCGAAAAAGGCGGCGGCGGCCGCCGCCGACCGGAAGGACGATGTCGAAGAGCCGCTTTCCGATGTGAACGAGCGGATCCGGCTGCTTATCCGCAAGGCGCGGGAACAGGGTTTTCTCACCTACAAGGACATCAACGACCAGCTGCCGGAGACCGTCGATTCGCCCTCCGAAATCGAGAATGTCATCACCATCCTCGAGAACCTCGACATCGACATCATCGATTCGAAGGAGGTGGAAAAATACAAGCAGCGCCTCGAGGAATCGACGGAAGAGGAAGTGCGCAACGCGCAATCCGACATCCTCGACGACCCCGTGCGCATGTACCTCAAGCAGATGGGGCAGGTACCCCTGCTCACGCGCGAGGAGGAAGTGGCCATTTCCAAACGGATCGAGGATGCCGAGACCCGGGCCATGGACACCTTGTTCTCCATCGCCTTCACGAAGGAATTCCAGCGTGAGCTCGCCCAGAAGCTCCTCGACCGCGACGAGCGCTTCGACCGCGTCGTCCTCGACAAGAAAATCGAAAGCCGCGAGCAGTATTTCAAGCAGCTGCCCAACCTCATCGAGCAGATCGACAACCTCGAAAAGAAGCTCGACGACGCATGGCAGGGCGCCGAACACGGGAAGGATGAGACGGCCCGTAAACGGGCGCGCAACCGCTACAAAAAATACGAGGCGGAGTTGCGTCCGATCTTCCGCAAGTTCTGCTTCAAACTGAAGGTCTTCGAGGAATACCTCGAGACTCTCGAGCCGATGATCCGCGAAATCCGCCAGCTGGTGGAAAGCCTTGAACTGGCGGACCGGGCCGTGACCCGCCGCGGCCGCGCTGTCGACGTGGAGAAGGTGCAGAAACGCCTCGAGGAAATCCGCCGCACCCTCCGCGTGGAGCCGGACGACTTTCTCGAAGTGCTCAAGGGCGTGCGGAAGGGCATGCGCATGGCGCACCGGGCGAAGACGGAGATGGTGGAAGCCAATCTGCGCCTCGTCATTTCCATCGCGAAAAAGTACACCAATCGCGGGCTTTCCTTCCTCGACCTCATCCAGGAAGGGAACATGGGCCTCATGAAGGCGGTGGAAAAGTTCGAGTACCGCCGCGGCTACAAGTTCAGCACCTACGCGACCTGGTGGATCCGCCAGGCCATCACCCGCTCCATCGCGGACCAGGCCCGGACGATCCGGATTCCCGTCCACATGATTGAGACCCTCAACAAGGTCATGCAGGTGCAGAAACAGCTTCTGCAGGAACTCGGGCACGAACCGACCGCCGAGGAAGTCGCGGAGGAAATGGACCTGCCCGTCGAACGGGTGCAGCAGATCATGAAGATGGCCCAGCAGCCGATCTCCCTGCAGAGCCCGGTCGGCGACAGCGACGACACCAATTTCGGCGACTTCATCGAAGACAAGGGCGCGGACAATCCCTATGACATGACCGCCTACTCGCTGCTGCGGGAAAAGATCATGGACGTGCTCGATTCCCTCACCGACCGCGAGCGCCGCGTGCTCAGCCTGCGCTTCGGTCTCGTCGACGGTTACAGCCGCACGCTCGAGGAAGTGGGACGGCAGTTCAACGTCACCCGCGAGCGCATCCGCCAGATCGAGGCCAAGGCGCTGCGCAAGATGCGGCATCCGACCCGCATCCGCCAGCTCCACGGCTTCTTCGAGCCCGAGCACGTCAAGAACCAGCTCGAGGGCAATTCCTGAGGCTTCCCGCCTTTTCTTTTCCGTCAGCAAAAAGCCCGCTTCCGTTGCCGGAGGCGGGCTTTCTTATAAAAAAGATCGGCGGGCGTTTATTTGATTTCGCGGTGCAGGGTGTGGCGGCGCAGGCTCGGATTGTACTTTTTCTTTTCCACCCGGCCCTGCTGCAGGCGCTTGTTGCGGGTGCTCATGTAACGGGACGGCGCTTTGTCTTCCTTCCGCGCTTCCGTGCATTCCAGAATGATGTGTTCTCTCGGCATGGCTCAAATGGTTGGTTGAAACCTGCTACCAAGGCAGTGTGCAGCGCCGCTGGCAAGGGCAAAGTGCGGCCGAATCGCTGTCGCATTCGCTACTGGCCGAATCGCTGTCGCTGATTCGCTACTGGCCGAATCGCTGTCGCTGATTCGCTACGGCCGAATCGCGGCGGCCGGAAGCGATCCGTAGCGAACGGGCGATAGCCGTTCGGTCCCCATGCCGCCCGCAGATTGAGCTTTTGCGCCCGGCGGCTTCCCGTGTAAGGTAAGGGGATCATGGAGCTATCGACCCATCAATTGCCGGACTTGTCGCCCTTCCGGGAGCGCCTGCGGGAGCTGGACGCGGAAATGGCGGATCCGGCCTTTTTCCAGGACAGTCGGCGCGCGGCCGAACGCTCGCGCGAACACCAGAAACTGACGCGGTTGCTCGAGCTCTACGAGCGGTACAACGCCTGCGAACGGGAACTGCGGGAAAGCCGTGAGTTGGTCGCCGATGCGGAAACCGACGCGGATATGCGCGAACTGGCGGAAGCGGAAATCCCCGAGCGGGAGGCCGAAAAGGAGAAACTCCACGGCGCCATCCTCGAGGCGATGATTCCTGCCGAGGCCAGCGACAGCCGCAACACCATCGTCGAAATCCGTGCCGGGACCGGGGGGGACGAGGCCTCGCTGTTTGCCGGCGACCTTTACCGGATGTACACGCGCTATGCCGAGGCACAGGGTTGGAAAATCGAGGTCCTGAGCGCGAATGAATCGGAAGTGGGCGGCTTCAAGGAGGTTATTTTCGCGGTGCAGGGGCAGGATGTCTACCGCTGGTTGAAATGGGAAAGCGGCGTGCACCGGGTCCAGCGGGTCCCCACCACGGAAGCGGGCGGCCGGATCCATACCTCCGCCGCGACCGTGGCCGTTCTTCCGGAAGCCGAGGAAGTGGACGTGGAAATCGACCCCAATGAGCTTGAGATCACCGTCGCCCGCGCCAGTGGACCGGGCGGGCAGGGCGTCAACACGACCGATTCGGCCGTGCAGATCCTCCACAAGCCGACCGGCATGATCGTGAAGTGCGCCGACGAGCGTTCGCAGCTGAAGAACAAGACGAAGGCGCTCAAGGTCCTGCGCTCGCGCCTCCTTGAGCAGAAGGAACGGGAGGAACGCGAACAGCAGGCGGCGAACCGGAAGAGCCAGGTCGGCAGCGGCGACCGTTCCGAACGGATCCGCACCTACAATTTCCCGCAGGGACGGATGACCGACCACCGCATCAACCTTACTCTCTACAGCTTGGACGCGCTCATGCAGGGGGAGCTGCAGGCGGTCCTCGACGCCCTGCAGGAGGCCGACAAGAAGGCGAAAATCGATTCCGTCCTCGAAGGGGTGACAGCCTCCGGATAAATCCTTCTCCCGATGGCGGCCAGCCTGCAGTCCATCATCGAAACGCTGCGCAAGGCGGAAGCGTACCTCGCCCGTTCCGGTGTCGAATCGCCAAAGGTGGAAGCGGAATGGCTCTTCGCAGAGACTCTCGGAATCCGGCGGCTCGAGCTATTTTTGCAGCATGACCGTCCTCTCGACGAGGAACAGCTGGCCACTCTTCGCGAGCGTGTGCAACGCCGTGCCGCCGGGGAACCGCTCGCCTACCTTGTGGGATCGGCGGCCTTCCGCGATCTTCGCCTCGGGGTCCGGCCCGGCGTCCTTATTCCCCGTCCGGAAACGGAGCGGCTGGTCGACCTCGTGCTGGATGAACTGCGCGAGGTCCCTTCCCCGCGCGTGGTCGATCTCGGCACGGGCTCGGGGGCGATCGCCCTTGCCATCGCTTCCGAATGCCCGGGGGCGCGCGTCCTTGCCATCGATGCCAGTGCGGAAGCCCTGCGACAGGCCCGCGCGAACGCGGAGGCCCTCGGCCTGCGGGAGCGCGTCGCCTTCCGCAAGGGCGACTGGTTGAACGGCCAGACGTTCACCGCCGATGCCATTGTCGCGAATCCGCCCTATC
>JAAAOD010000036.1 GCA_009908535.1 Verrucomicrobiota bacterium | reverse complement strand
GCGGGAAAATTTGTCCGGTCCAACAAGGCTGCTTTTTCCGCGCGCAGGGAAAGAATCTCCCGGATGAGCGGCTCGTTGTCGTGCGGCTCGTGGCTCCCCACCGCGGTGAAGGCCTCGTAAATTTCGCGCCGCAGGTCGTCGTCATGGACGTATTTCATGACAGGCAGGAAGGATGGAATCTGCAGGGTAAAGCGGTAGGCCGGCGCCTCCTCGCTGCCGTACCCCTTCCGGAGGGCATCCAGACGAGCTCCTTCCCTGATGGAATCGGGAATGGAATCGGGAAGCCCCTTCAACCTGTCCGGATCCTCCACGATTTTCTCATAGGCGTTGGTCGCATCGAGAACATTCTCGGAAAAGGTCTTCGTTTTATCGGCGAACTCATTGGCCATGGCCTGCAGCCGTTCCCGGGTCGCCTCCTCCTTGTCGGCACCGGCATCCTCAAAATCGCGCAGGGTTTCGTTCACGTAGCGGCGGGCCTCCGCGTCAAGGGAGGTACACCCCCGTTCCGCGGCGGCGCGAAGCCGCGTGTAGATGGCCCGGTTCAGGGGGATGGCGGCGAAAAAGGCGCTGATTTCCGGGAGCAGTTGCCGGACGGCTTTGCGTAAATCCGGTTCATCCCGCACGCCGTCGAGATGGTCGACAAGGCTCCACGGATCGGCGACAAGGCGGCTGGCATCTTCGAGGGCAAGGAAGGTATTGGCGAAGGTCGCCTCCTCTTCGGGCAGATCCTCAAGCCTGCGGAGGGCGGCCTTTCCCCGGGAAAGGGCCTCTGTGATATCGTCGCGGACCCGGTCCGCCGTGCAATGCTCCCAGGCGAGGGGCCATTCGGTGTGCTGAAAGGGGTGATTCGTAACCATTGCGCAACTGGAAGCATGGGAATGTCCCGGGGCAAGTTGGAAAAGGGGCTGGAAATCCTCCCACTACTGGCAATGGTGATAGCATGAGTGTATCCAAGGCAGTGATTTTCCGCGATTTCGGGAAACCCGATGAAGTGCTCGAACTAACGGAAAGGGAGGTGGGCGAACCCGGCACCGGGGAAGTGCGCCTGCGCATGCTTGCTGCTCCGCTCCATCCTTCCGACCTCGGAACCATCCTCGGGAAATACGGGACTCTCCCGGCGGCATTGCCGGCGGTTGCGGGCCGGGAAGGGGTCGCGGAGATTGAGTCCACCGGCGCGGAGGTCGAGGACCTGCAGCCCGGCGAACGGGTCATGGTGCCGCGCGGCACGGGCTGCTGGCAGGAGCGGGTTGTCGTTTCGGCCAAGAACCTTTTCAAGGTCCCCGAGGACATTCCGGTGGAGATGGCGGCCATGTGTACAGTGAATCCTCCCACGGCCTGGCGCCTTCTTCGCGATGCCCACTTGAACGAGGGAAGCTGGGTGATACAGAACGCCGCCAATTCGGCAGTGGGCCTTCATGTCATCGAGATGGCCCGTTACCTCGGGATGAAAACCCTCAACGTAGTCCGGCGGGAGGAGCTGATCAAACCTCTCGAGGAACACGGTGGCGATGTCGTCGTCCTCGAGGATTCGGGGTATGAGAAAAAGGTGGATGAACTCACCGGCGGTGAACCAATCCTGCTCGCCCTGAATTCAGTCGGCGGTGAAAGCGCCCTCCGCCTCGTCCGCAGCCTCTCCCCGGGCGGCCAGCATGTCACCTTCGGCGCGATGAGCTTCGAACGGGTTCGCTTTCCGACGCGGGAGCTCATCTTCCGATATATCTCCATGCGCGGGTTCTGGATGGACCGGTGGTACCGGCAGAATCCGGTCAACCGTGTCCAGATCATGTTCGACAAGGTCTTCGACCTGATGCGAAAAGGGGTGGTCTATCCGCAGATCGCGGATACGTACCCACTTGATGAATACAAGGAAGCACTGGCGGCGGCGGGGAAGCCGCGCCTCGGGAAGGTATTGTTCAGGATTGCGGACTGAACCGGCAAACATGAGGCACAGGCCCTTTCCCGATCTGAGCCGGGAAGAGCTGGCGCAACTTTCCAGCTGGAGCGCCCTGCGGCGGGCACGGGCCCTCAGGGAGAAAGGGGCGGTCCGTTCCCTTTCCTGGAAAGCGCCCGTACTCGGGGGAGAGGTCCGGGACGGCGGCGAGGTGTATGTGGTCGAGTTGGATCTGCGGTCCCTGACCTTCGTCCGTAACCGCTGCAATTGTCGCGAGGGCCGGACCGGCCGTATCTGCGTTCACGCCCTCGTCCTGTATCTCGAGGGTAAGCGTCGTGAGGATGCCGCTGCGCTGGCTGAAGAACCGGCGAAAGCACCGGAGGAGGAGCCCGTGATGGAGAGAGCGCAGGCGGTAGCGGAACCGCCGCCCGGTCCGAAGCAGCCATCCGGCATCCGGATCGACGAGAAAGGTGAGCCACTGCGACCGCGTCTTGTCCTTCCGCCCAACCTCGAGGCCGCCGCCCGGCGGAACGCCATCGTGGTCAAGCTTGAGCTGATTCTCGCCGGCGGCGTTTCCTCTCCGGAAAAGCTCTTCCGCGGACGGTCCTACCGGGTCACGGCCGGCGCCGCGGCCATTCTTGCGGAATTGGAGGAGCTTTGCGGAGGCCGGCTCTGCGGCTTGCTGCAGTTGAAAAGGCAGATGCTCCGGCGCCTTCTCCTCGTCCCGCAAGAGGAGGTGGAGATCCGTCAGGGCACATCGAAGGCGGACCTGCCGGCGGAGGAGCGGAGCGCCCTTGCCGCCGGCCTTGTCGAGGCGGAACCGGCGGCGCCGAAAGCCGCCTCGCCGCGGCGCTCGCCTGGTGTCCGGCCGGAGGGACCGAAGCAGGGCTCCTCCCCGCCGCCGCCGTCACAACGCGACCGCCTTCCCGCGAACTGGATGGTCGTGGACGGTTCCCCGAAGTTCCTCGCCATCCTGCTGCGGGACCGCGACCATCCCCAGTACCGGCGCTGTGTCGAATGGTTGCGCTCGGAGGGTTTTCGCAAGGAACCCAGCAACGGGAAATGGTGGCTGCGCGACCAGCACAAGGTCCTGAATTTTCTTGCCCTGCAAAAGGAGCGGCTGGAGTCGCATTACGACGTCGCCTACACGGAAAATTTCCAGCAGCGTTGCCGGGTCCTCCATTCCGTCCGCCCCCGGGCGGAGGGGCGCCGCCAGGGGGAGAGCTTCGTTCTCGAGGTCAAGCTGGAGGGGGAAGGAATCGAGGGGGCCGACATCCGTCGTGCCTTGTCGTCAGGTTGTCACTACATTCACGGGAAGGACCGGATCTTTCTGCTCGGGAAGAGCTGCGTGGAAAAATTCACCAATCTGGGCCAATCCCTCGGGGAAGATCCGCAGCGGGCCCTCACCGGTCGGCTTGAGGTCCGATTGGGAGCGGCTTCCCTTGCCGATGCGGAAGCCCTTCTTGAAGATCTGGAGGGGGAGGTTGCCTTGCCTGCGGACTGGAAACAACGCAGCGAGGCGATACGCCATGTCGGTAAACTCGCGCAACCGCCCCTCCCAAGCTCCTTTGCGGACCGTCTGCGCACCTACCAGTTGGTAGGGACGGCATGGCTCTGGCACCTGTACCGCAACGGACTGGGGGGAATTCTCGCCGATGAGATGGGGCTTGGGAAAACTATCCAGGCCATCGGATTGTTGCATTGCCTGCGCTGCGGTCAAGCCAGCCGGACGAAGGGTCGCCGCCTTCCCTCGTCGTGGCCCCGGCCAGCCTGCTGGGAAACTGGCGGCGGGAACTCGGGGAATGGGCGCCGGAGCTGCGGGTCCACCTGCACCACGGGCCGGGGCGGCTGGAGTTGTTGGAAGAAGGGCTCCGCAGCGCCGATGTCCTCCTTACCTCCTACAGCACCTTGCGGAATGATGTGGACCGCTTTGAGACCGCGGAATTCTCCCTCATCATCGCCGATGAGGCGCAGCATGTGAAGAACCGCCGCACCCACGCCGCGCGGGCCCTGCGCGCCGCCAAAGCGCCCGGTCGCTTCGTTCTCACCGGCACGCCGGTGGAGAATTCGATGGAGGACCTGCGCTCCCTTTTTGCTTTCTGTCTTCCGGGCTACCTTCGCAAGCTCCCCCGTGACATCCGCGGGGAGGAAAGGGACTGGTACGACCGGCGCCATCGCGGGAAGGCCGCTCCCTACATTCTCCGCCGTGGCAAGCGGGAGGTCGCCCCCGAACTCCCGGAGAAAATCGAGCAGGTCCTCTGGGTGGACCTTTCCCCGGAACAACGCGCTCTTTACGAGCGTTGGCAGCGCAGCAGCGAGGAGGAGATGATGAAGCTCGCCTCTTCCAATGTATCGGAAAACCGGTTACGGTTCGCTCTGCTTACACAATTGCTCCGCCTGCGGCAGATCTGCGCCGAGCCGATCCCGGCATGCTCGTGGAGGACTTTCCCCTTGCGGCCTCGGCCAAGTATGCCGCTTTTCGCGAACTGCTCGCTGAGGCGGTGGACGGCGGGCACCGCATTCTTGTTTTCTCGCAGTTCGTGCGACTCCTGAAGCGCCTGCGCTCGCAACTGGAGGAGGAAGGCTGGCCGGTCGCCTACATTGACGGGCAGACGCGGGACCGCCTCGCGGTTTGCGACCGCTTCAACGGGGATCCCGGGATTCCGGTCTGCCTTGTTTCCCTCAAGGCCGGCGGGACCGGGCTTACCCTGACGGGTGCGGATACCGTCGTGCATTTCGATCCGTGGTGGAATCCCGCCGTCGAGGACCAGGCCAC
>JAAAOD010000192.1 GCA_009908535.1 Verrucomicrobiota bacterium | reverse complement strand
AAGACCAGCCGCGCCGGCATCGCTACGGCGAGGTCGCTGCCGTCCGTATCGAGATGGTCCATGCAACGCGTGAGAATGTCCGGCGAGCCGACAAGGTTGAAGTCGCCCCCGAGGACGACGAGGTCCGGATCGGCGAGGCTCGCCGCCCCGCGCATCATTTCATTGACGACAACGGCTTCCGCCGCGCGGCGGGCGTCCTCCGATGAACGGATGTCGGCCCCGGAGGCCTTCAGGTGGACGCTTGCGGTGAGCAGTCGCCCCTGCGGCGTATCGACGACCGCCCCGGCCATGCGCAGGGGAAAATCCCGGCCGCCGCCTTCGACCCGGTTCCATTCCGGCAGACGCGCGATCACTTCATGCGGGGTGACAACGCCGACGCCGCCCCACCATCCGGGGGCACCACCGGCAACGGCAGCAAAGACGTCCTCCCCGTCCGCAACGTGCTCGTTGAACCAGGCCGCCACTTCGGCCTCGTTGTCGCGTTCACGGTCCCACTCCTGTAGCAGGATCAGGTCCGCATCCAGCGCCTTGAAGATCCTGGCGAAGCTGGCCGGTTCCTCCTGCGGCGTGCCCCAGAGGACATTGTACGCGACCACGCGGAGAGCATCCACCGGTTTTTCCGGAAGGGCAGCGTCCGTGACAGCGGGAGCCGGAGCGGCCGGAAGGACCGCTTCCACCGTGCGCAGCGGGGCCACAGCGGAGCTTTCGTGATCGATGAAGGCGATGGAGCAGCGTACGGCCCTGCTCGTGGCAAAGGCGCCCAGCTTCCGCAGGCGCTCCAGTGGCAGGGCGAACTCATAGTTCCTCGCCGCGTGCGTGGGCCCGAGTTGCCAGCCCACTTCCGCGGCCGTGTAGCGTTCGCCATCCTCCGTCCAGTCGACGAGAAAGTCCGTGGCATAGGGGTAATCGTCCTCCCCGCGAGGATAGTTCAGGTAGAGCGCCGCCTCGAGCCCCTTGCCGAAAATCCCCGCGCGCCCGCTCTCCCGGTCGAGGTCGGTGTCCATGCCGATGAATATGCCGAGTCCGCTCGCGGGCAGGCCGATCCTCCCTTGCGGAAGAGAAAACCGCCCGTACAGCCAACCCTCGTGCGCACGGAGGTAGCGCCCTTCCGGCCAGTCGTGAAAGCGCCCGTCGACCCGCATCGGAACGGCCCCCTCCGCCTGCCGCCATTGGGGTCCTGTCGTGGGCGGAGGATCCGCCTGCAATTCGCTGAGCTGGATACGGTGCTGGAGCAGAGTCGCCCGGTCCTTCCCGACAATGCGGAGGGTCAGGATCGGGTCCGGCCGGGACCAGTCCACGTCCACCGTTCCGAAATGATGACCGCGATGAAGCGTACCGACCCGGTAGCGGTTGCGTTCGAGCTTTTCCGGGCGTCCCTCACGCCATGGGTTGCTCTGCGTCATGCCGCTGGATGTAAGGTCGTAGAGGGAGTATGTCACGCCGTCGGTCAGTCGGGAAAGTTCCGCATGATGCCGGTCCCCGGAAAGGATCACGAGCCCCTCGGCCCCGGTGTCCTCGATGAGCCGGAGCAAGCGCCGCCGCTCGCCGGGGATGTTGGCCCATTTTTCCCACCGGTGCTGGGCGGCAACCACCTGGATGCTGCTGACGAGAAGCCGCACTTCCGCCGGCTTGCGCAGCTGCTCCTCCAGCCATTCCCACTGTTCGTCGCCAAGGAAGGTCGCCTCGCGGTCGTCCAACGGCTTGTAGGCGCCCCAGCGGCCGTTCGCCTCATCGGGATACCGCACCAGCGGGCTGCGGTGGTAACGCGTGTCGAGGAGAATGACCTGCACGCGCCGGCCTTCCGGGCCGAAAATTTTCGCATCGTAAACCCCCTCCCGGTCCCAGCGCGGCGAATCGCTCGGTTCCTCGAAGGTCTCAAGGAACAACCGCTGCGCAGTCGCCCGCAACGGGTACTCGCGCCCGGCATCGTTTTCGCCGTAGTCATGATCATCCCAAGTCGCCATGACCGGCGTCTCCGCCTTGAGCGCCTGATAACCGGGCTGGTCGAGGAGTTTCTGCCAGGCGGCGCGGAATGCCTCCTTGTCCCGCGTATCCGCATAGACGTTGTCCCCGGCGAAGATGAACAAGTCCGGCTCCTCGGCCCGCACCGCCGCCCAGATCGCGTCCTGATCCGCATCCTGGTGCAGGCAGGATCCGAAGGCGATGCGCTCCAGCGGAGCCTGCGCCTCCTGCGCGGAAAGAGGGTGAATGGCGGCGAAGCAGATCGCCGCAAAGGAGAGGGCCCGACTCGGTTTTTTCATTTGTGCTTCGTAGGGAAACAAAGCAACGGCCCTGCTCAAGCGTCTTTGCCACGAAACGGGATTTTGTCACCGGATCGCCATTATAGGGTTGGATTCCCCACCCGCCGGGTCGTACCGTGACGGGCATGAGTGAACCTCTGCGCAGAACACCGCTGCATGGCTTCCATCTCGATCACAACGCCCGCATGGTCCCCTTCGCGGGCTGGGAAATGCCCGTGCAGTACACCTCCATCATGGAAGAGCACCGCGCGGTGCGCACCACCGCCGGCCTCTTTGATGTCAGCCACATGGGCGAGGCCCGGATCCATGGTGCCGAGGCCCGGCAATTTCTCGATTTCCTTCTGCCGAATGACCTCGGGCGACTGGAAGTCGGCAGAGCCCTTTACTCGCCGATGTGTACAGCCGACGGTGGCGTGGTCGATGATCTCCTCGTCTACCAGGTCGGCGATGAGGAATACCTGCTCTGTCTCAACGCCGCCAATACCACCAAGGACCTCCTGCACATGGAGGAGCACCGGCGCGGCTTCGACTGCATTGTCGATGATGTCTCCGACGACTTCGGCCTCCTCGCCCTCCAGGGTCCGCGGGCGATCGCCCTGCTCAGCGAATTGACGGGTGTCGATTTCGGCGGTCTGAAACGGTTCCGCTTCGTGCGCGAATCCATTTTCGGTACCAACGCTATCCTGAGCCGGACCGGCTACACCGGCGAGGACGGTCTCGAAATGTACCTTCCCGCCGGCGAATCCGCGCGCGTGGCCAATCTGATTTTTGAGGGCACCAAAGAGGAGGGCGTCCAGCTGGCCGGCCTCGGCGCCCGGGACAGTCTCCGCCTCGAGGCCGGATTACCCCTCTACGGACATGAGCTCAGCGCGGAAATCGATCCCCTCAGCGGCGGCATCGGGTGGACGGTTAGATTTTCTGAGAAGGGCGATTTTCTCGGTCGCAAGGCCCTTGAGGCTAAAAAGGCCGCGGGCCTTGCCCGTAAAGTGGCCTTCTTCACCCTCGACAACCGCCGCATCGCGCGCGCCGAATCGATCATCCTCGACAGGGAAGGCAACGCCCGCGGGCATGTTCTTTCCGGCACGATGTCGCCCCTCCTCAACAAGCCCATCGGTTCCGCCCTCGTCGACACGACTGCCCTGGAGGCAGGAGACGAACTGTACGTGCAGCTGCGCGGCCATCTCGTCACGGTCCGGTTCACGAAGCCGCCCCTGCACAAAGCCTAGCAATCTCACGTTTTTCCGGTTGTAACGCCAAAGCAGAACCTATTGTAAGCCCCTATGAGCCAAATCCCGGACAATCTGAAATACACGAAGGACCACGAATGGGTCCGCTTCGAGGAAGACGGAACGGCGGTCATTGGCATCACCGACTACGCGCAGAGCAGCCTCGGCGATGTCACCTTCGTCGAACTGCCCGAAATCGAGGACAGCTTTGATGCTGGCGAGTCCTTCGGCGTCGTCGAATCTGTCAAGGCCGCCAGCGACTTGTACATGCCCCTCACGGGCACGGTCGTTGCCGTCAATGAGGCTCTCGCCGACGCCCCCGAGAGTGTCAATTCGGATCCCTACGGCGACGCCTGGATGATCCGCATCAAGCCTGACGGGGAAGCGGAAGCGGGCGACCTCCTCGAGCCCCCCGCCTACGCCGAAATCGCTGATTGAGACGAGCTGGCGGCTGACTTGAGCCCGCCGGGGGATTTCTCCGCCCCCCAAACGCAAATTTCTTGATTCCTCCGGGGCCGGCTCCACAGTGCCCTCTTTTTTCCCCTTCGAATAAAACCGCTTATGCAACCGATTCTCTTTCCTCTCGCCCAGGCCGAGGGCGCCCCGCAGGGCAACCTGCTCATGCAACTGCTGCCCTTCATCCTCCTCATGGTGGGTTTCTGGTTTCTGCTCATCCAGCCACAGCGGAAAAAGCAGAAGGAACACGCCAAAATGATTACGGAGCTGAAGCCCGGTGACCACGTCGTCACCGCCGGCGGAATCTGCGGAACCATCACGCACGTGAAAAAGGACCGCTTCCAGGTCAAGGTCGACGACTCCACCCGCATCGATGTCCTCAAGGGCTCCATTACCTCCCGCGATACGGCCCAGGAGGAGTAGGACCGTCCCGACGCTTTTCTTTGAACCCTTCCCGACCTTTCCCACATGACCGGCACCAATCTTTTCCGCCTCGTCATCACCGTTCTCGTCGCCCTCTGGGCCGGAGCGGAACTGATGCCGCCCACTGGAACTCCTTTCGAAGAATACCTCCTTTCCCACGCCGCGGAAACTGAGGAAAGCGCAGAGCAATCCCTCGGGGAAGAGTTTCGCCAACTTGTCGACCGGGCAAACGTACGGGTCGCCGAGGCGGACGGGGACGCCACTTCGCCTTACGCCACTTTGTACACCGCGCTCCTGAAAATCTCCGAGAACGAG
>JAAAOD010000088.1 GCA_009908535.1 Verrucomicrobiota bacterium | reverse complement strand
GCGATTCCTTCGCTGAAAGCAAAAAGCTGAAAGAGGATAAGACCTTTCAATACGAGGTATTCAAGGGGCTTCATGCGGTATCATCGGAGTTGAAAAAAGCTATAACGCAATCCCGGATAGCGAGGCAGGAGCCGGAATACGTGGATCTGCGTATGGGCAACGGAGTGTCCCTTGAATCCCTTTTCGCACTAGCCATGGAAAGTTGTTTCGAGATATCTTGATTCTGAAAAGCCGGGGCTTTCAGCCTTCAATAATTAGGTCAATGCTTGCGTTGCGATCAGATTATTGGACGGAGCATCAACAAAAGCAAAAACGGAGTATCCCGCCAAGCTGCGGCGAATCCGATACGTCGATCCGGAGACGGGTCAGTCGTTGACCTTCCTGATCAAGGAGTTCGAACTGTTCTGCAAATGGATCAAAAACGGTTCGCAAGGCAGGCCAGATAAGCGAAGCGAAGCCGCAATACCATGTGCGCAGTCGAATGCCGCCGGCGGGCGGCGAATCTGAAATGGATCCGGGCCAGAAGACGCGGCAAAGCGCCCGATGGTATGCTCTTGAACTCCCCTTCACCGGAAGGGGTTCGTTTTCTGTCGAGATGGCTTCTTCCTGAGCCACCTCCCTGCGTTTTTCGTTCTCCCGTTGCCTCATCTTATCCACTTGCGCGACCCCAACGCACGTCTTTACAAGGACCATGGACCGGGATCCGTCGGAAAATGCCTACCGGCGGCTTCGCGCCTGGTACGGCTTCCACCCCACGGATCTATTGATTACCATGCCCACAACCACTCTCGACCTCACCGGCGACTGGACCTGCCACCGGGCGGACCGACCCGAAGACAAGTTCCCGGCCCGGGTTCCCGGAACCCTGCACCAGGCCCTGCTTGAGGCCGGACGCATCCCGCATCCCTTCAAGGCGCGCAACGAGCTCGAGGTCCAGTGGGTGCATGAACACGCATGGGTGTTCGAGCGGGAGTTCACCCTCAACGCCGAAGATTTCGCCGGGAAAAGCGCGGAGCTGGTCTGCGAGGGCCTCGATACCTTTGCGCAGATCGTAATCAACGGGGAACCAGTGGGACAGACGAAGAACATGTTCCGGAGCTTCCGCTGGGACGTTGCAGAATGTCTCCGGACCGGCACCAACCGGATCCGCGTCGCCTTTGATCCCGTCATGCCGTGGATCCGCCGGAAGGAGGCGGAACGTCATCTCTTCACCGTAAACTCTATCGAACATGAGCCCAACGGTCGCCCGTGGGTGCGCAAGGAGCAGTGCAACTTTGGATGGGACTGGGGCCCGGTCCTCGTCACCTGCGGAATCTGGAAAGGTATCGCTCTACGGTGCGGAGAAACCTGCAGGATTGGGAATCCCCTTATCCGCCAACGCCATCGGGACGGGTCCGTGCACCTCGGTATCCACGTGGAGATTTCCGGATACGAGCAGCTCCCGAGCGCCCGGGCGACCGCCGTGCTTACCCTCGAAGGAGCGGAGGTCTCCGCCATGACGCTTGCGCCAGCGGAGAATCCCGGAATTTTCCACGGGGAAGTCACCATTGCAAACCCGCGGCTCTGGTGGCCAAATGGCATGGGCGGGCAGCCGCTCTACGAGATGACCGTCCATGTGGAAGCCGACGGAAGTCCGCTCGCGTCGCGCTCAACGCGGATCGGCCTCCGCAAACTCCGCCTCGTGCAGGAGGAGGATCGCTGGGGCCGTTCCTTTGTCTTCGAGGTCAACGGCGAACGGTTCTTTGCGAAGGGTTCGAACTGGATCCCCGGAGACGCCCTGCGGATGGAGCTCGCGGATCCGGAATACCGCCGGTTGCTCGGCGATGCCTGCGCCTGCCATCACAACATGATCCGGATCTGGGGTGGCGGCATCTATGAGGCGGATGCTTTCTACGACACCTGTGACGAGCTGGGTCTCCTCGTCTGGCAGGACTTCATGTTCGCGTGCTCCGCCTATCCCGCTGACGATCCCGATTTCCTTGAGGAGGTCCGGGCTGAATCGGTCGATCAGGTCTGCCGCCTGCGCAATCATCCGAGTCTCGCGCTCTTTTGCGGCAACAACGAACTCGAGCAGATGGTCACGCGCGAGGGCGCCGACTGGCCGGATATGCCGTTGCCGCTCTACCGGAAGCTCTTCGAGGAGATGCTGGGAGACACCGTAAGCTTCCACGCTCCGGAAACACCGTACTGGCCGGCGAGCCCGCGTGCCGCGTCCGGCGACCCTGCGGATGTGAACCGGCCCGACTCCGGGGACGCCCACCTCTGGTCCGTCTGGCATGGCCGCGCACCCTTCGAGTGGTACCGGACCTCCTTTCACCGGTTCTGCTCCGAGTTCGGTTTCCAAAGTTTTCCGGAGCCGCGCACGACCGCGGATTTTGCACCCGGGGGCCAGCGCTACCTCAACTCGCCGGTCATGGAACACCACCAGCGCAGCCGCAACGGCAACACGCTGATCATGACCTATCTTCTCAGCTGGTTCCCGATGCCGCGCGATTTCCGCGCTTCCCTGTGGATGAGCCAGATGGTTCAGGCCGAGTCCATTAAATACGCCGTGGAACACTGGAGGCGGAACATGCCCCGCTGCATGGGGGCTCTCTACTGGCAACTCAATGATTGCTGGCCCGCCGCGAGCTGGGCCTCCATCGATCATACCGGCCGCTGGAAAGCCCTGCACTTCTACAGCCGCCACTTTTTTGCGCCTGTCTTTGTCGGTGGTGTTGAGGAGCCGGGCCGCGCGACCGTTGACCTCTTCCTCGTCGCTGACCGGAAACCCCCGGCAGAACTCTCCCTGCGTTGGATTCTCACCGATTCCGCCGAAGGCCGGACCCTCAGGGAAGAAACCCTCGAGATCGCAGAGGCGGATTCCGGATCCACGGAGATCCGGACCCTCGAACTGCGCAGGGAATACGACACCTTCGGTCCGGAGAACCTGCTCCTCTGGCTCGAACTCGCCGACACGGACAACCACATCCTCAGCCGGAACCTTGTTACTTTCCGGAAACCGAAGGCCCTCGCCCTCGGCGTCCCGGTCCTCCGCAGGGACTTCAGCGCTGCCGTGGACAACGCGGGCACCCGGATTGGAACCCTCACCCTCCAGTCCGACCGCCCCGCCCTCTACACCTTCATCGAAGGTCTCCCCGACAGCATTCGCCCGTCCGACAACTTCCTTCATCTCCGCCCCGGATCTCCGCGGAGAATCGAGTTGCGCTCCACCACCGGATCTCCCGTCTCCTTCGATCCTGCAGAAGTGCGGATTCGAAGCCTCGCCGACCTTGTCGAGCGGGATTGAGACTGCTGCAGCGGATCGATTCAGCCCGATATCACGGACCCGGTTTCACCATGCCGGTTTTCGGGGAACGGTTGCTTTTCCCACGGAGAGGGGCAAAGTCCCTTATCGTATCCTCGCAAAAGCCCCGTAAAACAGCCGACCTGAGGCTATCGTTGAGAAAGGAACCAACATGACGAGCACCGTTTCCATCCCCTCTGTCCGCGCTTATGCCGCCCATGCCCCCGATTCCGGGCTGGCCCCCTGGCAATATGAACCCCGCGACCCCCGTCCTGACGATGTTGCCATTGAAATCCTGTACTGCGGGGTTTGTCACACGGATATTCATTTTGTCGAAAACGACTGGGGGATGACCCTTTATCCGGTGGTGCCCGGGCACGAAATCATTGGCCGGGTGACGGCTGCCGGCCCCGAAGTGACCCGCTTCAAGCCCGGCGACATCGTGGGCGTAGGGTGCATGGTTGACTCCTGCCGGGAGTGTTCAAACTGCCGGGACGGACTGGAACAATACTGCGATCAAGGTTCTGTTTTTACGTACAATGGGATCGACCGCCCGACCGGTCGCGTTACCTACGGCGGCTACTCGGAGCGTATTCAGGTGAAGGAGGCGTTTGTTGTTTCCGTGCCTGACAAACTTGAACCGGCTTCCGCCGCTCCCATCCTGTGTGCGGGGATCACGACGTATTCCCCTTTGCGTCATGTCGGTGTCAAGCCCGGCGACCGCGTGGGCGTTGTCGGCATGGGGGGGCTCGGGCACATGGGGATCAAATTCGCCAGGGCCATGGGCGCGGAGGTTACTCTTTTTACGCGGACCGAGGCTAAGGTCGAGGAGGGCAAGCGCAATGGCGCCGAGCACGTTGTCGTCAGCAGCGATGTCGAGGAGATGGAAAAAGCCGCCGGCTCTCTGCATTATATTTTAGATACCGCGCCGGTCGAACATGACCTGAATCCCTACATCGCCTGCCTGCGGGTGGACGGGACTTACCTGTTGGTCGGTCAGCTTACGCCCTTGAACCCCCCGATCAATCCCGTTCCCCTGCTCATGGGGCGCCGTTCCCTGATGGGCTCGTTGATTGGAGGCATGTCCGAAACCCAGGAAGTGCTGGATTTCTGCGCGGAATATCAATGAAGCCTATGAACGGATGAAGCGGGGCGATGTCCGCTACCGGTTTGTCATCGACATGGCATCCCTCAAGGAAGGCTGAGTGGATCCATCCTCGATAATGGGGCCGAACTTTCTTCCGGTCGAAGCGCCTGGAATCAGAGCGAGGCGCGGGATCGCATGCCTTCCTGCGGGCAGAAACCTCTCTTCCGATGGCAGGTCTCAAACCAGTTTGCGGCGTATCCAGCCACTCAGGCTGTCCAGGCCGACGACGATGACCAGGATACAGAGCAATACGGTGGCGAAGCGGTCCCACTGGCCGAATTCCTGATAGC
>JAAAOD010000257.1 GCA_009908535.1 Verrucomicrobiota bacterium | reverse complement strand
CGGAATAACGAAACCGCTATGTCAAATCCACGTTACAATCGTAACACTGAATCAGGCGCCGTTTTCGAGGAACGGCCGGTAGATTCCCTCGAGTCTTTGCGGGAGCTGCGCGACGACGTGCACCCCGTCTTCCCCGGCCCTCTCCGCTTGCACCGCGCCCTCTTCATGAAGACGACTCACCAGCTCGTAACGGTCGAAGGGAAAACACAGCCGAAGGGATTTCCGCTCCCCGGCCAATCCCTTGTCAAAGGCTTCGAGCAGGGCGGGAAGCCCCTCGCCGGTGATCGCGCTGACCGGGAAAGCACGCCATGGTTTCCGGCTCAGTCTCGGCGGCGTGGAACACTGGTCGGTCTTGTTGTAAACGGTCAGGATCCGTTTTTCCTCAGCGCCAAGTTCCCTGAGGACCGCCTGGGTCGTCTCCAGATGCTCCTCGTATTCCGGGTTGCTGGCATCGACAACGTGCACGAGAAAATCGGCGAGAACGGCCTCCTCAAGGGTCGCCCGGAAGGCATCCACCAGTTGGTGGGGCAAGCGCCGGACAAAACCGACGGTGTCGCTGAGAAGGAGCTTCTGGCCGGAAGGGAGGCGCAGCTGCCGGGTGGTCGGGTCGAGGGTAGCGAAAAGCTTGTCCTCGACGAGGACCGAGGCGCCGGTAAGGGCGTTCAGAAGAGTGGACTTGCCGGCGTTGGTGTAGCCAACGAGGGCTGCGGTAGGGACAGGGACGCGCTGGCGCTGCTTGCGCTGCACTTCCCGGTGACGGATCACCGCGGCAAGGTCCTGCTTGAGGCGGGCGATGCGGGTGCGCACCATGCGGGCATCCAGCTCAATCTGCGCCTCCCCTTCCCCGCGCTGAGTGACGGCGCCGCCGCCCCGCTGCCGGCTGAGGTGCGTCCATGCATTCTTCAGACGGGGCAGGGAATGCTCCGCCCGCGCCAGTTCGACCTGCAGCACTGCCTCCTTCGTCCGCGCCCGTTCGGAAAAGATGTCGAGGATCACCTCCTGCCGGTCGATGACGCAAAGCCTGCTCGCGGCTTCCCAGTTGCGTTGCTGCGCGGGCGTCAACTCCGTGTCGAGGACGAGGCAGTCCGCCCCCGCTTCCCGGGCGCGGGCGATGATGGCCTCCGTCTTCCCGGAGCCGGTAAAAAAGCGTGCCTGCGGTTCGCGGACCCGGATCAGTGCCTGCCCGATGACGCCGATCCCGAGGGTTTTCACCAGTTCCTTCAATTCCTCCAGGAGGCTGGCTGCCTCGGTCTCCGAGTCCCCGGTTTTGTACACGCCCACAAGATAGGCGCGCTCGACCATTTTCGGCTTCTCCCTTACATCAAACATGTTTTGGAGGAACAGACACCTCTCCAGCGCCAAGGTTCGTCTCTGACGGCTCCCCCTGTCAATGCCGTGGCGAATTTCAGGAACTTTTCCCGCCGGCCGCAGACCAATGGAAATCGTTTTACCCCTGAACCCAACTGGCAGCGGGACTTCCGCGTGACAGCCTCCCTTCTGCCAGGCCCTTGCAAGCACGCGTGCTTGCAAGGGCTCTTTTTTTTGCAAGCCTGCCTGGCGGGATGCTCGCCGGAAAACAGATCCTTGTCCTCGAAGATGAAACCCTTCTGCGGAAAGGCCTGTGCCGCTTTCTGGAAGAGGATCAGCGGGCGGAGACCTTCCCGGCGGGTTCCCTCGAGGAAGCGAAGAACCTGCTGCAGGAGGTCCATCCTGATTTCGTCCTCCTCGATATCCATCTTCCTGACGGCAACAGCCTCGATCTGCTGGAAAATCCCGGTTTCCCGGAGACCACTGTGGTCGTCGTCATGACGGCCCAGGGCGGCGTCTCCACGGCCATCGACGCCATCAAGCGCGGCGCGCGCGACTACCTTTCCAAACCGGTCGAGCCGGAGGCGCTTCCGGTTTTGTTCCGTCGACTGGAAAAAGAATCCTCTCGCCGGCGGATCGACCAGTACAGGGAGGAAAACCGGGCTTCCCTTCACAAGGGCTTCTTTATCGGGAAGCGCCTCGGGGCGATCCGGGGACAACTCGACAAGATCCTCCAGGCCGACCGGCGACTGCAGTCGAATCTCCCACCGGTTCTCATCGAGGGGGAAACCGGAACCGGAAAAACCACCCTCGCCCGCTGGCTCCACCAGAGCGGTCCGCGCTCAAAGGAAGCTCTCATCGAGATCAACTGCTCCACCCTGCCCGAATCGCTCGCGGAATCGGAATTGTTCGGCCACGAAAAAGGTGCTTTCACCGACGCCCGCCAGGAACGGATGGGCCTCTTCGAGGCTGCCGCCGGCGGCACTCTCTTCCTTGACGAAATCGCCAGCCTGCCGCTTTCCCTGCAGGCAAAGGTCCTGACCGCGATCGAGGACAAGCGGATCCGCCGCCTCGGCGGCAACCGCAGCCGCCCCGTCGATGTCCGCCTCGTCACCGCTTCCCTGCTTCCCCTCAAGGAGCTGGTCGCCGGGGGCCGCTTCCGCGAAGACCTGTACCACCGCCTGAACCTTCTCAATCTCCGCATCCCGCCGCTGCGGGCATATCCCGCCGACCTGCCCGACCTCGCGGAGCACGTCCTCGCCGACCTGCGCAAGCGCTACCAGCAAGCGGATCTCGTCCTCTCCGACCGCGCCCGCGGGCGTTTACTCCAGTACCACTGGCCGGGCAACGTGCGGGAATTGATGCACGAACTCGAGCGCTCCCTCATCTTTTCCGATTCCTGTCGGATCGAGCTCGATCACCTTCCCGGCCAGTCCTCTCCGCCCTCCACCGAGGCGGCCGCCCCCGACCTCCTCAATCCCGCATGGCGGCTTCCCGCATCGGGATTCCGCTTCGAGGAGGAACTCCACCGCCTCACCGAAACCGTCCTGAAAGGCGCCCTCGAGAGCGAAGAAGGCAATGTCTCCGCAGCGGCCCGACGACTCGGGGTTTCGCGCGATTTCCTTCGCTACCGCCTCCAGCAAAGCAGTGGGTGAGATTCCCCGATCCGCTTCCGGGCAAAGGGACGCCCATGGGGGATTTTTCCCGAAAACGGGCGGAAGTAGAGCAGGCCGGGGCGCTCAATAATTCTTTAAATAACTATCTAAAAGTAACTTATAAAATTTCCCCGATGGTTGGCATGGGGTGTGCAGATGAAAAGCATCTCCACACTTTGAAACGCCAACCCTCAACAAAGAGAAAAATTATGAAAAAGATCCTCATCCCCCTCTCCGCGCTGGCCTTGATCGTCCAGGGCCTGCAAGCCCAGGGAACGCCGCCGGACTTCACCCCGCCTCCACCGCCTGAAAACATGCCCCCGGAGCCGCCCATGCCGCCGGAAATGGAGATTCCCGAGGAGATTCTCGATCTCCATGCCGAGGTGAAAATGCTCCGCGACGAACTCCGCGAATCGCGCCGGGCCGTCCTTGAGGAACTCGGCGACGAAGCCACCCGCGACGAAATCGCGGCCGCTCTGAGCGCATGGCGCGACGACAACATGACCACCATCGAGGAGATGCGCGCCCTCACCGAGGAACTGCGCGACGCCATCCGCGAGAACCGTCCCGGTCCCGGAGGGTTTGAAATCCCCGACGAAGTCGTCGAATTACGCGGCGAACTCCAGGAGCAGCGCAAGGCCCTCGCGGAAAGCCGGCGGGCCGTCGTCGAAGCCCTTGGTGAAGACGCCACCGACGAGGAAATCCGCGCCGCCATCGAGCAATGGCGCGAAGATAACGCCGACGCCATCGCGGAAACCCGCGCCCTCGCCGAGGAAATCCGCACGTGGTTCCGTGAAAACCGTCCCGAACGCCCCGGTGGCGGGCCGCCCGCCCACGTCCTCCAGCGCCGGGCCGCCTTCAAGGATAACGCGAAGCAGATTCGGCAAAACCGTCAGGAAATGGCCAAAAAGCTCCGCGCGGCGGGAAACAACAAGGAAGAGCGCAAACAGATCGTACAACAATTCCGGGAAGAACAGCGCCAGCTCATCCGTGAACGAAAAGAGCTGAAGCGTCAGCAACGTCAGGACCAGGTCGGCGCAGGTGGAGATCGCCGGCCCGGTGGCTGAGGTGATGTGCCGCCCTGCGGCTGTTCTTGCCAACCGGGGGCGGACGGAATGACCGTCCGCCCCCCTTTTTCTTTCCCTCTCCACCCCCGGATCTCCACCACCATGTCCTCCGAGAGTCCTCCTCCACCGCCGACCGGCTTCCTCCTCCTGCTGCTGATGCCCGCGCTCTGCCTTGTCGCGCAAAGCGACGGGGACGAAGGCCCGGAAGGCGACCCGACCTGGGACAGCCTGACCGCCGAAACGGTCGAGATGCTGCAGTGGAGCGAGGATCCGCTTGCCGAAGCCCTTCCGCCGCCCTCGCCGTGGACGTTCAGCACGAGCCTCGCCGCCGGCCCCGGATACAGCGACAACTTTCTCAAGACCCGGCCGGCGACCGCCAGTTCCTACCTCCGCCTCAGCGGGGATCTTTACCTGACCCGTTTCGGGGAGACCCAGTCCCTCACCGCCCTCGTCTTCGGGGAATACCATGCTTATCCGCAGGCGGACAACGGGGCGGACAACGAATCCATTCTCTTCGGGCTCTTCCTGTGGGAATGGTTCGCGCGCGGCGGCGGCGTCCACGGGCTTGAAGCCGATATCTTCTACGGGGACCAGATCTACGATGCCGCCCTGCTCGATTTGCAGGAACCCTCGGGCGGAAGGTTGCGCCAGTTGCGACCGGGCCTGCGCGCTTTCACGGAGTGGCCCCTCGGCGGGAAGGATGTCCTGCGCTGGGAGGTCGGCGTCCG
>JAAAOD010000187.1 GCA_009908535.1 Verrucomicrobiota bacterium | reverse complement strand
CTGCATCGGCACGCCGTGTTCCCGGCACCAGGGCACAATTTCCTCTTCCGGTTGCCGCCAGAAAAGGTGATACCCGCCCTGATAAACATCGATCTGCCCGACCTCGCTGACCTGTTCGAGGTGGTGCCGCTGGAAATTGCTGACCCCGATTTTGCGAATGCGTCCGGCCGAGCGCTCCTGCTCAAGAAACTCCATGAGAGGGCGCAGGTCGGTATCCTTGCGTGGCCAGTGAATGAAGAAGGTGTCGACGAAATCGAGGCCTATCAGGTCGCAGCTTTCCTGATACTGGTCTCGGAAGGCCTCCACCTTCCTCGAGGGGAAGGCCTTGCTCGCCACGGTGAATTGGTCCCGCGCCTTGTCCTGTAAAAAGGTGCCGAGCCGGTTCTGAGCCTCACCATAGGCATGCGCAGAGTCGAAATGGCGCACGCCCGCATCCCACGCAGCCATCAGCGTCTCCGTGGCCTTTTCCTCGGAAATCGGCGTCCAGCCACTGGAGCCAAGGCTCCACGTTCCCATGACAAAAGAATTGTCTGTAGTTACCATGAAATCAGTGGGAAGGCAGACCCTGCCGGAGGCAAGTACCTTCCCGAATTCCCACAAGGCACAAGCCAGTTTCTCGTTGTCGGGAAAAAGCAAGGCGCTCAGCCTTCCCGGTATGACAGACGAGAGGAAAGTGCTCATTGTGCAGGGCGGATGGGAAGGCCATGCGCCCAAGGAAACGGCGGAGCTGTTCGCCGGCTGGTTGCGGCAGGACGGCTTTGAGGTGCGCATCGAGGACAGCCTGAAGGCGTTGGAGGACCTCGATACGTTGCGGAAACTCAGCCTCTTCATTCCGATCTGGACAATGGGGGAAATTGCCAAGGAGCAGAGCGAAAACATCCGCACGGCCATCGCCGAAGGGGTGGGCCTTGCCGGGTGCCACGGCGGGATGTGCGACGCCTTCCGCATGGATGTCGGCTGGGAATTCATGACCGGCGGCAGCTGGGTCAGCCATCCCGGCAACGACGGGGTGCGCTATACCGTAAACATCCGTTCCTCTTCCAATCCGATCACGGAGGGCCTTGCCGATTTTGAAGTGAGTTCCGAGCAATATTACCTTCATGTCGACCCAGCGGTGGAGGTCCTGGCGACGACCCGCTTTCCGGTCGCGGACGGTCCGCACCGCAGCAACGGCGTCGTCGACATGCCGCAGGTCTGGACGAAGCGCTGGGGCAAGGGACGCGTCTTCTACAACGCCCTCGGCCACCAGCCCGACATCTTCGCCATCCCGGAAGCCGCCGCGCTCATGCGCCGTGGCATGAACTGGGCCGCCCGCTGAGGATGGCCGCCGCTGACGCCCAACCAGAGCCACCGCTCGCCCCGCTGGAAAGCGCGTTTGATCCCGACGCGGTCCTCGAAGCCTTTCTCGACGCCATGGCGGATCGCGGCCTCGAGCTGTACGAGGAACAGGAGGAGGCGATCCTCGAGCTGCTGGCGGGAAAACACGTCATCCTCAAGACGCCGACCGGTTCGGGAAAATCCCTCGTCGCCGGGGCGCTGCTCTTCAAGGCCCTCTGCGCCGGCGAACGGGCTGTTTACACCTGTCCCATCAAGGCCCTCGTCAACGAGAAGTTCCTGGCCCTCTGCCGCGAACACGGCCCGCAAAATGTCGGCCTCATGACGGGCGACGCCACCGTGAACGAGCACGCGCCCGTCCTCTGCTGCACGGCGGAGATCCTCGCCAATATCGCCCTTTGCGGTGGCGAGCGCGCGCAGATCGCCAATGTCGTCATGGACGAATTCCACTTCTACGACGACCCGGAACGAGGTTCGGCATGGCAGATTCCGCTCCTGTGCATGCCGAAAACCCAATTCCTGCTCCTGTCCGCCACCCTCGGCAATACCGCTTTTTTCGAGGAAGACATTACGGAACGCACCGGCCGGGAGGCCGTTACGGTCAGCAGCGGGCGCCGCCCGGTTCCGCTCGAATTCAGCTGGTCGGAAACCCCGCTCACCGAGCGGGTGGAGGGCCTCGCCAAAGAGGGGAAGACGCCCGTCTATCTCGTCTATTTCACGCAGCGGTCCGCCACCGAGGCGGCGCAGGGCTTTGTCAGCCTCAACCTCTGCACGCGCGGGGAGCGCGAGCACCTCGGGGAGCTGCTGGCCGACGTCCCCTTTCCCAGCCCCTTTGGCAAAGACCTGAAGCGCTGGTTGCGCCATGGCATCGGCGTGCATCATGCCGGGCTGCTGCCACGCTACCGCCTTCTTGTCGAGGGGCTTGCCCAAAAAGGCCTGCTGAAGCTGATCTGCGGGACGGACACCCTCGGCGTCGGCATCAACGTGCCCATCCGTACGGTCCTCTTCACCCAGCTCTACAAGTACGACGGGCGCAAATCCGCCATCCTCAACGTCCGCGACTTCCGCCAGATCGCCGGCCGCGCCGGCCGCAAGGGCTACGACGATGTCGGCCACGTCATTGCGCAGGCACCGGAACACGTCATTGAAAAAAAGCGCGCGGAGGAAAAGGCGGCCGGCAACCCCAAAAAGTTGCGGAAACTGGCCCCCAAGAAGCCCGCCGAGGGCCAGATCAGCTGGGACGAAAAAACCTTCACCCGCCTGCAGACCGCCGAATGCGAAAGCCTGACCCCCTCCTTTGACATCAGCCATGGCATGCTGCTGCAGGTACTGAGCCGCGACGAGGACGGCTGCCGCGCCCTGCGCGAGCTTGTCCGGGAGGCGCACATCACCGACCACCGCAAGCGCGCCCTCCGCCACAAAGCCTTCCAGCTGTTCCGCGGGCTTCTCGAGCGCAGAATCATCGAATTTATCCCTCCCGAACCCTCCGGTCGGAAGCTGCGCGTCAACGTGGAACTGCAGGAGGACTTTTCCCTTCACCAGACCCTCTCCCTTTACCTCGTCGACACCCTCCCCCGTCTCGACCCCGACAGCCCGGAGCACCCACTCGCGGTCCTCAGCCTCTGCGAGGCCATTGTCGAGGATCCGCGACCCATCCTGCTCAAGCAAGTCGACAAGGCGAAGGAGGCCCTGCTCCGCGAGCTGAAAGCGGAGGGCGTCCCTTACGAGGAGCGCATGGAGCGGCTGCAGGAGGTCGAGCACCCGAAACCGATGCGCGACTTCCTCTACGACAGCTTCAACGACTTCCGCGAGGGACATCCCTGGATCGAGCACGAGACGGTCCGTCCCAAAAGCATCGCCCGCGAAATGTACGCGGAATTCCTTTCCTTTCCCGACTACATCCGCCGCTACGGCCTGCAACGGGCGGAGGGTCTTCTCCTGCGCCATCTCAGCCAGGTCTACAAGGTCCTCGAACAGACCGTTCCGGCCAATTTCCGCACCGAGGCGACCGAGGAAATGGCGTGGTGGCTGCGCGAGGTCATTCGCGACACCGACTCCAGCCTCCTCGATGAATGGGAACGGCTGCGCGATCCGGAATACCGGCCGGACCGCTCCGACAGCGGGGAACTCAAGCCGCCGGAGCGCGTCCGCACCGATCCCGCCGCCTTCCGTCGCGCCGTGCGCACGGCCATTTTCACTTTCCTCAAGGATCAGCTCACGGAACCCGGGGGTCCCCTCGCCCCTTTCTTCGCGGCACGGGAACGCTTTCTCCTCGACCCCGAGGCCCGCAACGCCAAGCACACCGTTTTCGGCGGGAAAGAGGACGACGGCACCACCGAAGTCGCGCAGACCCTCGTCGATCCGGAGGGGATGAACGACTGGGAGGCTGTTTTCCGCGCTCTTCCGCCTGACGCGGCCACCGGCGGCGAACAACCGCGGATCGAACTTGTCGCCGTCCGCCCCATCGGCTCAACTTAAGAAACGAACCTCATGACGGATCAACCCGACCAACCCAATCCCGGCAACCAACCCAATCCCGGCAACCAGCCCAATCCCGGACAGCAGCGTCAGATCAATTTGCAGCAGATGGCCAACCAGTTCATGGCCGGCCTGCAGCGGCATTTCGACATGCTCGCCTTCAACCTTGCCGCCCGCGAGCGCGTCAACGAACAGGCCTACAACGAGCGCTCCGCCCTGCCGGCCCTCATGCCGGTGGCGCAATTGCACCAGAATTTCGAGCAGATGCAGGCGCACGCGCGCGACCTCATGTTGCGCCAGGTGCTCAACGACAGCCTCAATCTCGCCGTCAACGCGATGAACAACGCCCATCTGTTCCTGTCCCTGATCAAGGTGCGCCGGGAGCAGGGCGAGATTACCGCCGAGAACCAGAAAACCGCGCAGGAAGCGCAGCAGGCCTTCCTCAAAGTGCCCTTCGATCAGAAGTTCGACCGTCTCGAGAAGGAATTCGGCATCGTCTGCGAATTCGAGGATACCATCACCAATTTCGGCATCTGCCTGCAGGCCCTGACCCAGCTCCAAGGGTATCCGAAAAAGGAACAACTCGATGAAAGCGGGCAGCTCGTCCTCGATCTCGTCGTCGCCAAGGACGAACTCACGCCGAACCAGACCCTGCAGCGCAATAACTACGAGGTGCGCCCGAAGTCCTTCGGCGAAGGGGAGAAAATCCACTTTTCCGACAACGACCTCCAGGCCCTCCTGCTGACGATCGGCATCTTCGCGCACCAACTCTTTGCCTCCACCGCCCAGTATGCCCAGCAAGGAAGCGGCGGCGGCGGCGGCGCCTGATCAGCTCCCGGGCAGGAACCGCTTTCCGAGGCCGAGCGCAAGCCCCAGCAGCACCCCGCTGACGAAACCGGTCAGGTGCGCGGTTGTATCGGTGAATTCATCCCCGGTTCCGAGAAAAGCCAGCAGCGCCATGCCGGCG
>JAAAOD010000025.1 GCA_009908535.1 Verrucomicrobiota bacterium | reverse complement strand
AGCCGAAGGGATTTCGCCAGATTTACCGGCAAATCCTTGAGCGCACCCGAAAGGCCCTCCCCGAGGTCGATCTGCTCATGATCGCGCCCTTCTTCCTGAGCACGGATAACGGGGCGAACTCCTACCGCTGCAGGGTGCTCGAGACCATCCCCGCTTATATTACGGCCGTCCGTGATCTCGCCGAGAACTTCGACGCCCGCTTCCTCGATCTCCACGCCAGATTTCAGCAGCGCCTTGAGACCGAGCACCCCGACCTCTTCTGCGACGAACCCGTGCACCCCAACGCTCTCGGCCACCTTTTCATCGCCGAGGCTGTTACCGAGCTGTTTTGAAAGCAGGAGGCCGGGGTCGTCGCTTGAACGGATTCAATGCACCGCTACCTCGCCCTTTTGCTTCAGTTTCCGTTTACTCTGACTAGGATTAATTCCACCCGCATCGCAACACCGGCCACCTGCTCCGTCCTTCTTCCCCATGCCTCCTACCACAGTTCGATCTGAAGTACATCCCCGTGTCGCCTCCCCGGTCCCGGCCTCGGCCCAAAGCGGTTTTGCCCTCGTCATCGCCCTTACGCTAATGGCGTTCATCTTGCTGCTGCTGGTCAGCCTGGTGGGCTTGACCCGGGTCGAGACCCAGTCCGCCGCAAACAACCTCGCCGTCACCAAAGCCCGCGCCAACGCCGTCCTCGGCATGCAGATCGCCCTCGGCGAACTGCAAAAGCACGCCGGGCCCGACCAGCGCGTGACCGCGCCGGCCACCACAGTGTTTCCGACCAAGGACCTCAGCGACGTTTCGGGCGATCTGTTTCAGATCTTCCGCGACAACTCCAGCCACCCCCACGACACCTTCCTCATCCCTGCGGATCGCGAAAATTTCGAGGACGCCTTGCGAAACTGGTGGACGGGCAAGCATCCCCGCTGGACCGGTGTCTTCGACGCATCCTTGCGACGTGATTCCGAAGTCGACTCGGACCGATATGGCGAATTCGACCGCACGCAGCCCGCACGTTGGTTGATTAGCGGCAACGAGGGCAAGCAGCCCGGCGATGCGGGCTACCTCACGCCGGAAGATATCGGCGGGCAATTGGTCGGCGACCCCGAAAGCGACCCCCAATTGGTCTGGCTGGTCGGCGAAGGTAGCGCTACCGGGGCCGACGAGTCGGTCGATGGGCTCGACGGACGGGTCAAAGTACGCGTGCAGCCCATCGCGTCCGGGGGCGCCGGCTCGGGCTACGCCTACTGGGTGGCCGACGAGAGCCAAAAGGCGAATCTTGGCGTCAGGGACCCGTTTTTCAACGAAACCAATCTGGAATCCGTCGAGTACCGCAACCGCCTCCTCGTTCCGCAACGGATCGGATGGGAACGCATCGACGGCTTCGACGAGGTATTCGAGAATTCCTCGATCAACGTGAACGACCCCGATTTTCTTAAGCTTGTTTCGGTACCGCAGATCGGCATTATCGACCAAGCATTCGTCGATAAGGACGGCGATCCGACCACCCGGGACGGCTCACTCTACAAGAACTTCCATCACCTCACCTCCCATTCAAGAAGCTTGCACACGAATACGGCGCTCGGAGGCCTGAAAAAAGACCTGACGGTCTATTTCGAAGGCAGCGGCGGACCCAACGACAGTTCGCCGATCCCTGACCGCGGCAGGTATGCGTCGAACGACCCGCGGTTCGGCGGAAGCAACGCCGGCTTCCCCGCTTCCGCCAACCAGGACGGCTTACCTAAATGGGGCGCTTTGAAAGACTGGCATGATTCGGAGGCAAGCACCGGCGCATCCACACTGCCACCGCAGCGGGGCCGGGCTCCGATCTATTCGAACTACCAGTTTTTCATGGGCTTCACCCATAAAAACGGGCGCATTCAGCTGCATATTCTGCCCATGGTCACGCTTTGGAATCCCTTCGACGTAACGCTTTCTTCCACCACTTACACGCTGAAATTCCGGCACAACTTCAAACTGTGGAACCTCGGCTTCGCGACCCAGGGAATCACCGACGCCACGCCAGGCGACAATTCCGACGGGCTCAATCCCCCCGCATCGACCGATTACCTCGTTCATGCGGCCACCGGCGAAGACTGGTATTCCTCCGCCTCGGGCGACTTCAAGGACTACGGCACGATCCTCGACGGGCGGAACCCGTGGAACAGCAGCAGTAGCAGTCCTCCGGATTTGCATTTGGCTCCTTTCGACGTGGCGGCCCGACGCGCCGACGAGCTTCCCCCCGACCTCGACAATCCAAACGTAACCTTCGTCAACTATACGATCAACACGAGCTTCGAGCCCGGCGAAGTGAAGACCTTCCTGATCGGGACCTCGCAGCAGGTCGATCCTTCCGATGTGCATAATGAACTCGAGACAATCCAGATGGTTGATTCCCAGGGGATTCCGCAGGACTTTCCCGGATCGTTCTACTTCGACGTCGCATCCCTCGTGCCAAACGGAGGACAATCGCCCCAGGCAACCGACAATGTGGTCTGGTATTCCGAACGACTCCCCTTCGAAAACACCGCCATGGCACTTTATGCCGGCGGCGACCTACTCTGGTTCAATCCGGATCTGGGGAGTCCAGGAAATTGGATCAACCATCTGACCAAACTCAGCGGCGGAGATATCGACCCCCAAAATCCCGCCAACTGGCGCACCCTCCAGCACCTCGACGATTGGTTCGGCGAACCGAAGAACCTTAACGCCCGCAATCCGGACGCACCCATCATCCCTGTCCACCGGGGCCGTCTAAGCCCGCTCGTCACGAAATTCTGGCAAATTTTCCAAAACGGCAGCTTCCGGCAGGACGCTCTGGTCAACTCCCATCGCGCCTTCTCCATATTCAACCTCAACGCCGACAGCCTGTCCCCCCATCCCCGACTCGACGGCCAACGCAACAAGTTTGCCATCAATAACTCGGACGAATATCAAACCTTAGCTTTCGTCGAAGCGGAAGTCAGCGACCCGGACCAAGATGCCATGCCATGGTTCGACGAACAATACGATCCCACCACGGGCCGCGGGTTCAGCCTCACCAACTGGCAGCAGTTGGACACGCAACGAAACGAAGTCGGCCTTTCGGCGATTCCGATCCGCAAGGTTCGCCGGGCATCGGCGCGGGTTCTCTCGCTCGGCCAGCTCCAGCAGGCCAACCTCGCAAAAAAGGTCTGGCAGCCCTCCTTCGTCATCGGCAACGCCGAGGCTTCGCCCTACGTTGATCGCGCCCGCGCCGCCGGCATCGAAAGTTATCAAGTCGGTGGGCCCAATTCGCGCCCCCCGCAGACCTTCCCCAACAACTCCGAGAACGATTTCCTCGATCTCTCCTACGTCCTGAACGAAAGTCTCTGGGACGAATACTTCCTTTCTTCCGTTCCGCAAAGCGGCAACGTCGCGCTCGACAACTCCGAGCCCCTCGACAATTCGAGGCACCGGTTCTCCGTCAGACCGGACACTACGGTTGCCGAAGTGAGATCGTTCGAAACCGCCGCCGCCCACATCGAAAACGTCGGCGCTCTCAACGTCAATTCGACCTCCGTCGAAGCCTGGAAAGCCCTCCTCACCGCTTTCCGCGACCTGAAGATCCAAGGAAACAACGGCGAAACCAACGACGACAACACCGTTCCTGTTTCCCGCACGCTCGACCCGGAAACCGGACCGGTTACTTACACCTTTGACGAGGTCGACAAAGTGGAAATCGGCGCCGCCGTCGCCCCAACGTCGAACGGACGCGACTATTCGCAGCTCTTCACCGGCTTCCGCTACATGACGGACGAGATGATCGAGACCCTCGCTCGGCGTATCGTCGACGAGGTTCGCCTGCGCGGGCCCTTCTACAGCATCGCCGACTTCGTCAACCGCCGCCTCGTTGAGCCGCATGATATCGAGGGTGCCTGGAGAGTCGCGCGCGAGAAAAACCAGCAAGCGAGCACCACCAATTTCACGCACGATATTCTGGATCAGGACTACGATCCGCTCGTCGGCCTCGCAGGGATCAACGGTGCCTTCCAGCGCGCGATCAACCTCTCCGGTATTAACGGCGGACCCGCCTACCCGGCGCCGGACAATAAAAACGACCGTGTCTTCGATGTTGAACAGATCCCCGGGGAACTCGCTCAGGACAATCGATCACTCGTCAAATACGGAGCCGCCGCCTTTTATCTGGACACCGAGCACATGGCCGGCGCCCCGGCTGGCGAGGGGGGACAGCTCTTCTCCCATGCTCCGGGCCTCATTTCGCAGGGTGACCTGCTTTCCATGATCGGCCCGGCACTGACCGCCCGGGGCGACACCTTCGTCATCCGCAGTTACGGGCAATCGACCAACGGTGTTAGCAATGAACCCGTCGGACGAGCCTGGCTCGAAACCGTCGTGCAGCGCGTCGCCGAACCGGTCACGCCATCCGCCGCCGCCCCGACCTCCGAACAGTTCTGGGAGCCAGCCGACGACTTCGGCCGACGTTTCCGCATCGTGTCGATACGCTGGATCTCTTTCGAGGATATCTGACCCACATTTCCCTTCCGCAACGCTTCCATTACAGAACCCACTCCCCCGCCATGCCCCGATCAATCCCTTACGGCATCCTCATCATTCTCTGCATCGCTCAATTCCTCCGCGCTCAGAACGCGCCCGGATCCGAATCGAAACTTATGCGCATTCAAGCCGTTTCCGTCCTCGAACAACCGCACCCGGAACTTTATTTCCGGGATGCCGGAGGCGAGTTCCGGCCCTTCCGGATCAGCAAGGGCACACGGGGTGGCCCCAATCTCATGCCCGAGGCGCCCAGCCTCCAACTATACCGGCAATCCACCGACGAAGAGGACAACCTCGTCCACCAGCCGGTCGACCGCATCCCCCTGCCCGCGCTCGAAAGCAACGACATCCTTATGATCCTTCACTACGGAACGAAGGGAGGGATTGAATACACCTTCATCGACGATAGCGTCGAGACCTACGACGCGGGCGAGGTTCGCTTCCAGAATATCGGACAAGCCGATATCGCCATTATGATCGACGGAAAACGCATCAACCTCTCCGTCGGAGGGGCTGCCACGGTGACACCGGCGTCGAAGAAATTCACGGTTCAATATGCGAGCCTGACCAAGGAAGGCCAATTCCGGAAAGCGATTCCTCGACTGCTTATGATGCCCACAGATTCCACCCGCATCCTTGTTATTTTCTCCGCCCACCCCGATTTCACCGAGGGGCCCAAAGGCGAACAACAGCCTACCATCCGTTATCGCGACTATCGACTATACGATCAAGTAAAGGCGGCACTCAGCAAATAATTCCAACGTTTCCCGGATTCGAACACCGGAAACTCCGACCCCCTCCACCGTTCCATACAACCATTACATGAAGCACCGACGTCTCCTCCTAGCCCTCGCCGCCTCGTTCACGCCCTCCGCCGATACGGCGGCCCAAAACCTCCGGCCGACCGACCACACCCCGCACCCGGCGGTTTTCGCTGTTACTACCGACGTGCTGAACCCTGGCGTCGAGCCCTTCACAGTCACCGGCCCGGCCTTCGGCAACACCCTGCGCCGCACCGGCAAGGGCGGTTTCGAGCCCCCCACCTTCCGCAGCCGCTTCGAGGCCCGGCGGGACGCCAACGACCGCGTCTACGACGGACGGGGTGCGGGCATCGCCTACTATGACTCCTATGCCCCGGGCTACCTCGACGGGGCCGAGGTCCGCGTCTACCGCGTCGTCGATGGCGAGATGAAGCTCGTCCGCGAGGACCGGGTCGCGCCGGGCGGCACCGTCATCGAGTATTGGAAATACCGCGAGAACAAAGTCATCCCCCCCAACACGCACAAGGCCCGGTTTAAATGGACCGACTGGAGCCGCCCCGGCGCCACGCGCTGGTTCACCGTCTTCGCCGTGGACCGATCCGGCAACGTTTCCGCACCCGCCGAGCCTCTCCGCTTCGAGCAGCGCGTGGCCGACAAGGGGGCCGACGCCGCAACCGTCACCGAGCGCTTCCGCCCCGTCGGCCCGGAAGCGGATACTGACGCCCCCCCCGCCCCCGAAGGCTTCACCGGCCGCTACAACGAAGCGGGCGTCCTCGAGTTCTCCTGGGACCCTGTGGAAAGCGACGACTTGGCCGGTTACTATCTTGCCAGCAGCGACACCCCCCCCTCCGCCAAGCGCGGCGTCTACCTCCAGCTGGAAGGCTCGGGCACGAACGGCGGGACACCCGTGCGCCGCGGCGACATGGTCATCGTCTCCAAATCGCTGGCTTCCTTCACCCCCGATTGGCTTTCCCACCGCCTGGGCAATCTCGAGCGCACGATACGCGACTACATTCCCGACGGTGTGCCCAAGGAAATCGCTGACCAAAGCACCGAAGAGCGGACCTGGCGCCTGCGGCACCACCCCGCTGATACGCCCGTCCCCGGTGCCGGAGAATTCTACTTAGAGCTAACCCTCCAGCCCGGAGAAACCCAACTCGTCGGCAAGTCCGGCATTCCCGACATTTCCACCACCAAGCAAGACTTTTACCCCGTCCCCAAAAAAAATGCCGAATACATCATGGAAGTCTGGATCAAGGCCGACCGCCCCGACCGCGGGCCCGTCGTCTTCACCTGGGACGGCGACGAACGCGTCGGCGGCTTCGTCGGCGAACATCCGCTTGACGTCACCGACGAGTGGACGAAACACACCGTCCGCTTCACCGGCGACAACGCCGAAGAAGGCAATCACGCCTACTTTGTCCTGAAAACTTCCGGGCCCGGGACCTATGCCTTCGACAACTTCCGCATCTACAACGCCGACGCCCCCTACCTCGACTACCTCCCCTACCAGCACGACAACCTCACCGAGTCCGGCATGGCCGCCTTCCGCACCCACGGCCCGATCAAAACCGGCCGCCAGACCTACTCCATGCGCCAATACCTCGGCGAGGCCGGGCAGGCGGAAGGTGTGGCCAAAGGCAACACCCTCCCCCAGGCCCTCCGCATGATGGAAAAAGCCGGCGTCCATCCCTGGCTCCAGATCGAATACCACATGAGCCCGGAAGAATGGCTCGCCTTCGTCGAATACCTCGCCGCCCCCTTCGATCCTGCCACCGACACACCGGCCGATAAACCCTACGCGGCGCTGCGCCACGCCCAGGGCCGCGAAGCCCCCTGGATCGAGGCCTTCGACCGCATCTACTTCGAGCTCTCCAACGAAACCTGGAACGGCCTGTTCAAGCCCTGGACCTTCGATTCCATGAGCGATGCCGAGACCGGTGCCACCCACGGCAGAGGCGAAGTCTACGCCATGTTCCACGACTACGTGGCGGACGTCCTCCGCTCCAGTCCGTATTGGAGACCCGAGTACGAAGATGTCTTTATCCACGTCCTCGGTGGCTGGAGCGCCACCCTCAACCGTGACTCGCTGACCAAGGGCTTCACCCAGGAGATCGCCAACACCACCCGCTCGGGCGAATTCATTACCATCGCCGCCTATAACGGCGGCTGGGATGAAGGCGAAGGCCCGCCCAAGGAAAACGCGCCCAGCTACTTCAATGTCCTCAGCCAGGTCAACCAGACCGCCATCCCCCGCGCCGTCCGGCTCAACAAAGTAATCGAAACCGCCGCCGAACGCCTGGGCCGGGCGATCCGCTTCGGCACCTACGAAGCCGGCCCCGGCTACGTCCTCGACGGGCTCAACAACGCCGACGTGACCGAAGAACAGGCGGAGGCCCAGGAACACGTCATGAAGAGCAAGCTCTCCGGCGTCGCCACCCTCGACAGCTTCCTCGCCCGCGCCAAATACGGCTCCGACATCGACAACTTCTTCACCTTCGCCGAGGGCGATCTCTGGAAGTCCCACGCCAAACGCTACCGCGGCGGCCAGCCGCACGCCTGCTTCCTCCCCCTCGCCCTCTTTAACCGCGTCGCCACCGGCGATCTCCTGCAGGTCGAGACCCGGAGCACCCCCACCGTCGACACCGCCGCCTCCCGCCGTCGCCAGGCCGTCGATGACGCTCCCCTCGCCGCCGCCTACGCCACCCGCTCGGGCGACCGGGTGGCCGTGGTCTGCATCAACCGCCAGATCCCCGGCTACCCCGATCCCGACAGCGACGGCTCCGTTTCCTTCGGTCTCGAACTCCCCTTCACCAAGGCCGAATCCATCACCCTCCACCGCATGACCGGCAAGCCCACCGACCATAACATTTACGAGGAAAACGTGACGATCGAGCGCGTGCCCGTCGACCCCGCCGCCATCAGCGACGGAGGTCAGTTCGTCATCGGCCCGGAAACCGGCGGCAGCCCCGCCGGTCTACCGCCGGCCGAGGTCTTCCTCTACGTCTTCGAGGGGACCGACATTGGCGAACCCGGCCGCGTCCTCGCCCCCGCCGAAGTCCGCGCCCAGCCCACCAGCTTCCGCGAAGAAGAGGAATAGGAACGATTCCGTAAGTGAAGCCGTCGAGATGATAGAACCGATGCGATCAATTTCGGGCGGTTCGTCCAGCGGCCCAAAGAGTCGATCACCTACCAGCGAAGGGCGAAGCCCTGAACTGGGCTCGTATCGGCAGGTTCGTCCAACGGGGAATCCGCGGGATTCCTCAAAGTTCTCCGGAGGGTGTTTCGGGAAACGCGCCCGACGGGAAGAAGTCGTCGGTCGCCTCCATCCACTCGTCCAGCCGCGTGCGCAAAGCGTCCCGCACCTTCGCCAACGCGGGGTCGTGGATCCGGTTGCAGGCTTCCCAGGGATCGAGATAGAGGTCGAAGAGTTCCTCCCGTCCGGTCTCGCGCCCATACCAACCGGCCGCTTCCATCGCTGCCGTGGCGGGGCCGTCGTGCCGCATCCTCGGGCCATCCTCTAGGTGTCGGCGCACGTATTTGTAGCGCTCGGTCCGCACCGCCCGCAGCGGCTCCAGCTCGCCGTGGTAGGTCTGCTCGGAAAAGGTCGCCTCGTGCAGCGATGCCGCGCGCCCCTCGATCAGCGGCAGCAAGCTCCGGCCCTCCAGGCGGTGGGGAGCCTCCAGCCCGAGCAGTTCGCAGAGGGTGGGATACAGGTCCAGGTGCGTGACCATCGGCTCGACCACCTTGCCCCCGCGGATCGGCCCGCCGGACGGGCCGCGCAGGATCAGCATGACTTGGTTGCCCTGGTCGCGCAGCGTCTTCTTGCCCCCGGGAAACTCGATCCCGTGGTCGGACGTCACCACCACCAGAGTCTCGTCGTCCAGCCCCGCGTGCTCCAGCGCGTAGAGCACCCGCCCCATGTACTCATCCATCAGTTTCACGCCCTCGCGAAAGCTTTCCATGTCCTTGCGCAGCTCGGGCAGGTCGGGCAGCCAAGGCGGCGGCGCGGTGTAACGCCAGTCCAGCTTCTCCGGATCGTAGTGCCGGGTCTTGGAGAACCGGTCGCTCGCGCCGTGTAGATTCAGCTCGGGGCGCGGAATATTGTCGCGGTGCGGTTCGTCGATCCCGATCGAGAGAAAAAACGGACGCCCGTCACCCAAACGCTTCCTGGTCGCGAGAAAGGCTTCCACTTTGTCGATTGTCTCGGGGTAAAATTCTCCCGCCTTCTCTCGAGCCGGTGCCTCGGTGTCGAGCATCCGCTCGTAGCCGAGGGGCGAAATATCCGCATGCTCGACCTCGTGCTGCACCCCCGCCAGAACGGTCTCGTAGCCCGCCTCACCGAGCCGCCGCGCCAAGTGCTTGCCGTAATCGTCGATCCGCCAGCCCTGCTGCCCAGGCAGGCCGACGACTCCGTTTTGATGCGGGTATTGCCCGGTCATCATCGCCGCACGGCTGGGGCCGCAGGTCGGCGAGACCGCGAAGGCCTTGCGGAACAGCACGCCCTCGCGGGCGAAAGCCATCAGGTTCGGGTTATCGAAGGGAAAACCATAGGGCTCGGCGTATTTACCGGCGTCGTGAGCGTGGAGAAAAACAACATTCATAAATAAAAATCGCGGTTCGTAATCGAAATCCGACTACCGCTTATTCGGCAGCCAGAAATCGCGATCGTCTTCAACTTCTTCTTTGGTCACCATATCGGTCGAACCGTCGAAGTAAACGACCGCCGCTTTTCCGCCGTGACGAAAAGCGAGGGAGGTCGTTACGCGCCCGTCGTTATCATTCGTCCAATTCGTGCCGGGACCAAAGCGCGCCCAAAACCCGCCGCCGTCGCCGAAAGCCATCGAACGGGCGGGATCGATGATTTTGTTTTTCTTGTAAGAAAGCGGAGTGCTCGCCCACTGCAGTTTGTCGCCGATATTCATCGCGATCGTCAATTGGCTGTCGGTTTTCTCAGAATCAAAAACGAGCCCAGGTATGCCGGTCTTCGCGATGTCTGGATACTGCTCCCCGTCCCAACCGAGATTCGAATCTTCGGAGTAGCCAAGATACTGCATGAACTCCGGATTCATGAACCAAGCGGAATCGTAGTCGCGGGCGTTCGCCTCGTGATCCCAGGGCACCGCTTCGGCGTAGCGCCCGCCGTGTTCGTTCGCATACATCTCGTTCGCGGCCTGCAACTGCCGCAGATTACTGACGGTTGTGGATTGATATGACTTTGCGCGGACCGAGCTGATCGCGGGTATCAGGATGGACGCCAGGACGCCGATCACCGCAATAACGACAAGCAGCTCGATAAGCGTGAAACCGGACGGGCGGTGACGAGGGGGAAGTGGGGGTAACTTGTTCATGGTTTACCATAGAAAATTGCGGAAAAGCGCCGACGCAAGGGAAGCCGCCGTTGAAATCGTTGAATTACGTCCACGGAGACGCTGTCTTCACTGGCGCCGCAGCAACAGCCGGACGAAGGCGGTCGCGGCGGGCGTTCCGTCATCGGGAAAGCGGTAGGTGCGCGTCACCGTGCCGCCGGGATTCGGCTGTTCCGCTTCCAGCTCGAGCGCGGAGGCGCCCGTCGCGTAAGCGGTCCACTCCGCAAGGTCCCGGCTGATGGACAGCTCGACCGCCACTCCGGACGCCGCCGGGTCGATCCGCAGCCGGGCCTTCGTCCGCTGCCCCCCCGCGGTCTCCGTCAGAAAGACTTCCAGTCGGCGGGCCGCACCGCCGACACCGGGCTCCGTACCGGTCACGTAGGCCAGCAACAGCTCGCCCTTATCATACGGAACGGGCGGGCTGCCGCCGTGGTTCTCGAAAATCCAGACGTCCGCCGGGTGATCTTCGATTCCGAACGTTGCCCCAGCGCCCGCCATGGTGTAATCACCCCCTGCGAGCGCCACGGTCAGCGTCTCCGCGACCGGCCCCTCCGGCTCGGCGTCGATCAAGGGTTTGATGGAAACCCCCAACTCGTGTTGGCGGGCGGGAATGAGCACCTCGTCGGGCAAGGTCTCAAACTCGGTCCCTTCCGCCGTTCCCCCGTAAGCCAGACGGACCGGCAGGCCGAAATTCAGCGGCTCTTGTAGGACCAGCCGAAAATTTCCGAAATCGGATCCGCTCTCCGCCGCCGTGAGATCGTCGCCCTCGATCCGTGCCTCCGGGGCGGCGGTCGGTGCCACGTCGGCGCTCAGGCTCACATTGTCGAAGCGCGTGCCGCTCACGCCGTCGTCGGCGCCCAGGGCGACCAGCACGTAGTCATACCCCGCTCCGAAATCGGCGGCGAATTCCAGCCGGTGCCACCTCCCCGGCGCCGCGCCGTCGAGTTCGAGCACGCCGTCGGCGATCAAGCCGTCGGCCCCCTCCAGATCCACCGTGGCGTCGTTTGTCACGGCGTCGAGCCGGGCGTCGATATCGGCCGCCGTTCCGCGGAAGCCGAGCACGGTGAAGCGTTGGTTCGGCACCGGCTCGTAAAGATCGATCCCGAACACCCCCACCCCGCGGGAGAGCCGGTCGTCGCGGACCAGTTGCAGGAGCGAACTGCCGCTTCCCCCGCTGGAAAGGAGAGCGCCGCCGGGCTCGCCCCCCGAAACGTCGATGGAAGTGAGCGTGCGCACGCCGGCATTGCGATACCAGCCGTCGCCCGCCTCGGCGGTGGAGATCTCTACGCCGAAGCCCAGCGTCCCGGCGAAACCGCTTTCGAAGCCGCCGCCGACCACGAGCTCCCGCCGCGGCCGCCCGCTTCCGGGGGCGGGCGGCGTCTCGTAGGTCACCCGGCTCCCCAGTGCGGGACCGAGCCGGACGTTGTCGATGCGCGGTGCGGTCAAGTTGGCCGACGCGCTCAGCGCCACCAGCAGGTAGTCGTAGCCGCCCGCGAAATCGACCGGAACGCTCACCCGCCGCCAAGTGTCCGCGGGCACGCCGGAGGGATCGAGGTTGCCGCTCGCCAGCACCGCGTCGGCCCCGCCCGCCGATGCCGGGTTGTCGTTGCCGGTCGCGGCCATCTTCCCGTCGACCGTCGTGGGATCGCCGTTGTATCCATATACACGATACGCAATCACGGCGTCGGGGTTGCGGACGTCCATCGAGAGAAAACCGGCACCGGTGGTGGCTCCGTCGTCGCGGACGATTTGCAGGAGACTGCCCTCCTTGCTCTCGAAGGTTTGGATGCAACGGTCCGGCCAGCCGACGACCGGCAGCGGTCCCTCGGAGAAGGCGCGGTTCTTCCCCGTATACCAGCCTTTACCGGCCTGGGCGGACCCGATTTCCTCATCGAAACCGAGCGTCTGCCGGTCGTTCGGACTCAGGGCGAATCCGGAATCGATCAACCGGTTCTCCGCCATCTCCGCTTCGTGGCAGACCAGATTGCCGAACTGGTTCGGACTGCGGTCGCGGTCGCTCGCGCTGAGCCAGGCTTGCAGCCCCTCGCGTTCGCCGCCACCGTCGTCGTCACCCACCGCGAGGTCGAAGCCCAGGGAAAACCGCCCCTCCGGCCCGGGCCCCACCGCGCTCTCCGCGAAATTAGTCCAGGGCACGAAGACCTCCGCGCGCCAGCCCCCCGCGAAGGCACCGACCGCGTGCGCCATGCCGTCGGCCCGGCCGTTCGTTTCCTCGAAGCGTCCGTCCGCCGCGAGCAGGATCTGCCGGTCGTCGACGTTGAATTCGCTTTCCCGGTCATGTTCCCCGTCGAGGTAGATCTGCACATGATCGTCCTGCAAAATCGAATCGGAATCGCTCCGGATCGTCCCGTCCGCGATCTCGACGCCGATATAGAGTCCGTCGTCGTCCCAGAGCAGGCCGAAGCTTACCGCGTTGTCCGGCGCGCCTTCCAGCCGCCAGTCCGCCGTTCCCACCAGGTCCCAGGAAGCCTCGTCGAGCGTTCCGTCCACCGTCGGCGGAGTCCCGGTCTTGCCGAGTTCATAGGTTCCGTTCTCGGGTTCCAGCACGTTGAGGATCAGCTCGCGCGAGACCACCGAGGGCGTCGACGGGTTCTCGTCCGCCACCGCCACCTCGAAATAATAGTCGCCCGGGGGGCCGAGCGGCGTGCCCTCGAGTTCCCCGTTCGGCGACAGGCCCAGCCCGTCCGGCAATTGGCCGCCGACCACGCTCCAGGTGAGCGCGCCGATTCCCCCTTCCGCCTCCAGCGACTCGCGCAAGTAGCCGCCCGACGGCGTCGGGGTGATCCGGCTCGTCGCGATCACCGGCGCCGAGTCGGAATCGATGAGGAGGATCAAGTCGCGCTCCGCCGTGTCGCCGTCCGCGTCACTCGCCTCCACCGTAATCGGGAAAATACCGTTTGCCTCCGGCGTCCCCGCAAGCGTGCCGTCCGCAGCCAGAGCCAGGCCGTCCGGCAAAGCGCCCGCCGTCAGCGACCAGACGACCGGCGCATCGCCGCCGACCTGCGACAACTGCGCGGAATAGGCGGTCTGGGTCAGGCCCCGGGCGAGGCTCGGGGTCGTCACCACGAATTCCGCGGCGCGACCGGACAGCGGCGTGCGCGAGACCACCTCCCAGGCCGCCGCCTCGATCTGCGCCGCCACCGCCGGATCGAAGTCGTAGGGCGGAAACCGCGTCATGCCGCCGGGATCCTCCCCGTAGAAAGTCGCGAAAAAAGTCATCATGACGATGTAGTCGCCCACCGGCGTGCAGTGCCAGCCGTCCTTGTAGACCTCCTCGATGTTGGTGAATCCGGGAACCATCCCCGCCCGCATGCGCTGGTGAAGCTCCCAGAAGACGTGGCCCACCGGGATCATCCGGACCGGAACGTTGCCCGGTTTGGCCGCCTCCAGATCCCGCGTGAAGTCCTCGAACCAGTCCGCGTTCCGCGTCTGCCCGATGTAGGGAGCGTTCCGGTCTTTCAGCCAATCGCCCCCGTCCCAGCTGTCTTTCTGGGCGTTCAAATACTGCGCGTAAACGTAGATCGTGGCATCCGGGCTGTTCTGCCGGACAAGATCCACCATGGAGCCCGCCGCCGACAACTCGCCCGCGTAGTCCTTGAAGGGCTGCAAGGTCACCGCGTCCCAAACGAAATTCCCCAGGGCATTCGGATAATGGCCGTAGGGCGACCGGGTGAATCCGGCGTCCGGGTTTCCCAGATGCGTCGCGATCGACGCGCCCGGAATCGAGTCGCGACCCCAGTCGTGGGTGAACCCGCGGCTCCCCGCCATCGTCTCGAGGTCGCCGTAGTTGCTCTGGTCGGTCACGCTGTTGCCGATCAGATACGGGCGAAAGGTCGCCGCCGACAGCGGCACGCCAAAGGAAAGAAACAACACCGCCACCGGAGCGGCGATTCGAATGAGACTAGTGTGCGACAGGGTCGTTCAAGAAAAGCGTTCATAATGAGCTTTCACGACGGCAAGCCAAGCTCCCCGAAAATGAAGCGCATCAGAAACGGCACGTTTGCTTCCGGCGGACGTTCTCCCCCATCTCTTATTCCCTTCTCCCGAATTCATCATAGCCCGGCATCGGGCCCCACCCCCTTCTTTGCTCATGCATTGCGTTTTCCTCGTTCTTCTCACGCTCGTTCTCTGGTCCGCACCGACCCACGCCGCCGAACCGCTCTGGCAGGGCCAGGGCCGCATCGCCCTCAGTTCCGACGGCAACGAGCACGACCACGACGACTGGGGTGCCACCGCTTTGACCCTCGCTTTGCTCGCCGCCGCGGAATAGCCCGCGCCAACCGCGGACTTCGACCTTGCGTCGCCCGAGCAACAGCGACCTTCCCACCACTCCACGACTCCACGACTCCACTACTGCCGATACGGAAACGGGCGGCGCTCGAACCGGTCGGCGATGGCGCCGCGGCCGGTCGCCTTCAGCCGCTCGATGTAGGCGGGCCCTCTGTCCCGCACGTGGAAAGGGCCGCCCTCCGCCATCACGGTGTCCAGCGGGTCCGTTTTGTGCCGGGCGCTCGCGCGCAGGTCCGCGCGCCAGTCGTGCAGACGCGCCTTGGCCGCCTCCACCAGCTCCGGGCGCTCCGAAGCGAGATCGTGCTGCTCGTGCGGGTCCGCCTCCAGGTCGAAGAGCATGTGCCGCGGATAGTCGTGGAAGCCGTCGTGGTAGGTCTCGATGCACAGGTAGCGGTCCCAGCGCACGCTCCGCTGGGCGCACCAGGCAAGCTGCGACAGGACGAGATGATCGCGCGCCCGGGTGGACTTCCCCTCGACGAAATCGCTGGCGAAGGAGGCGCCGTCCCAGTCCCCCGGCACCTCGAGGCCCGCCCATTCGAGGGAGGTCGCCCCCATGTCGAGCGAATACATCAGCCGGTCGTCCGACCCGCCGGCACGGGCGTCCGTGATGCCGGGCCAGCGCACGATCATCGGCACGCGATGGGTCATCTGGTCCGCCGTCTGGTGGTCGCCGTAGACCCACAGCTCCCCGAGGTTCTCCCCGTGGTCCGCCGAGATCACGATAGCGGTGTCCTCGTAGAGACCCGCCTCTTTCAATCGGTCGATGATCCGGCCGATGGCCTGATCGGCATAAGCCACCCCCATGTCGTAGCCGTCGAACATCTGGCGGGCGGCCTCCATGCCGTCGATCTGCTTTGGCTGCAGATAAGGGACACTCGGGAAAAGCTCATGAAAGCCCGGATTGTCGACCATCCACTGCGGCTCGGGAATGAAATCCGGGACTTCCCGGGCCGAGTGCGGCCCGGCTTTCTCCCAGTGAGCGGCGCGGACCGCTTCCGTATACCACTCCGGTATGGGGTCGTCGCGGAAGGGGTTTTCAAAGGAGGGCGGCGTCCGGTAGGGCGTGTGCGGGTCCCAGACGTTGACCCACATGAAGAAGGGCTTGTCGCCCTCCCCTCTGCGCACGATCCAGTCGCAAACCTGCGGGTCGATGTCGCTGGCATTTTCCATGCCGTTGCCCCCGGTATTGTGCATCTCCATGAACCCGGCATACCAGTGCCAGGCCCCGTGCCGCTGGGCGAAGGGAGAGAAGGCCACCGTGTGGTAGCCCGCCTCCCGGAAGCGGTTCGCCCAGTTCGACTGCGTCAAGTCACAGCGGAAACCGCGGTCGCGACCCCATAGGTGCGGCTGGCTGCCCGCGCCGCCGTGGTTGACCACGCCCGTGCGGGCGCCGAACCGACCCGTGGTCATGGCCGTGCGGCTCGGCAGGCAGGGCGCGTCCGGCGTGTAACAATTTTCGAAGCGCAGCCCCTCCGCCGCGACGGCGTCGATGTTCGGGCTGGTGTTCCGGTGATAGCCGTAGCAGCCCAGGTGATCGGGCCGCAACGAGTCGATGTCGATATACAGAAGGTTCATAAGGGCGGAAGCCGGAGTTCGTTCCGGAAAATTGGCGCATTCTTTTCACAAGCTAACGCCTCCCCACTATTCCCGCGAACCCGGCGAAAGCTGAAACCGTTCATGCATGCGGAACGAACGCGGCATCCGTTGAACGGAATCATTCACCCCGGCGCTCGACCTATCATTCCCCACCAGGCTTCCCATGCACGGGTTGCCTTAAAACGGCCCACCTTCCGCCTTCCGTAACGTCTCTAAACCATCGATTCGCTCAACATCCCCCACCGGACCGGCGCGCCCTGATGGCCCTACGAGCAGACCGCCTACTGGGTCGACGGGCTCTACCGCTGCGGGCTCCTCCTGGGCGAGGCGGGCCTGGTCGAGCGCGGCCGCGCCCAGTGCCGCCACGTGCTCGAGCACGCCGAGGAGACGGGCTACCTCGGCCCCGCCGCTTGCAAGCCATACATGCCCGCCGGCCGCTGGTCGCACTCCGTCATGAGCTACCGCCCCCGCCCCGGCACCGAGTGCTGCACCGCCCAGGTCAGCCGTATCATGCCCAACTTCCTCGCCCGCTCCTGGTACCTGCGCGACGACGATCCGGTGGCCGCGCTCTATGCGGCGAGCCGGTTTTCTTTCGAAAAATCGGGCGCTTCCGTGACCCTCCGCGAGACCACCGATTATCCCTTCGAAGACACAATCCACTTCACCGTCGAAACTGACGCCCCCGCCACCTTCAAGCTCTGGCTCCGCGTGCCGCTGTGGTGCGCAGCCCCGGAACTGAAAATCAACGGGGAGGTCCGTCCCGTGGCGGCCGAGCCCGGCGTTTTTCGACCTCGACCGCGCCTGGCGGGACGGCGACCGCGTCGAACTCCGGCTGCCCATGCGGCTGCGCTCCAGCACCTGGCCCGATCGCGGCCTCGCCCTCGAATACGGCCCACTTGCCTTCGCCCTCCCCATCGAGGATCGCCGCGAACCCAGGAAGCGGAAACCCTGCAACTCGTCCCCGTCGGGGCCACCGCCTGCGCATGACGATTTTCCCGATGCTCTGAGCGCCCGCCGCGCTCGATCATGAAACGCAGCGCCCGATCCACTCTGCGGCCGCCCGAGGGCATGCGAAATCAGCGGACCTTCGGCTCTCCGACCCCGAACCGGCAGAACCGACCGGCTGACTGAACGGATTTATAACCGAACTCGTCATCTCGAGTGGGATGATCGCTTAGCGCAGGAATTGTGAAACAGTTAAGTCAATCCCGGGATTCCCTCGTCGGGGCCCTTATGACCTATGACGAACAGCCTTTCCGTCCGCTCGGGGTGAACCTCGGTGGCTGGTTGAACCTTGAGGCTTACATGATCGGGTTGGAGGGCACCGATTGGCAAATCCGAACGGCGATGCGGTCCCAGTTGGGGGAGGCGGAAGCGGCGGCGTTCTTCGGTGCCTACGAGAAGGCTTTTGTCAACGAAACGGACATCCGTGAAATCGCCCACCTCGGCTTCAATACCGTGCGAATACCCTTGAACTGGCGCCGATTCGAGGACGAGGCGGCCCCGTTTGTTTACCACGAATCCGGTTTTGCTCCGGTCGAAGCGTTATTCGACTGGTGCGGGCGGCACGGGCTGGCCGTGCTGCTCGACCTGCACGCGGCTCCAGGCGGCCAAAATACGACGCCTCCCGCCGACAACCCGACGGGTTATGCGCAGCTCTGGCAAAGCCGCCATGCGCAGGATCGCGTTATCGCTTGGTGGAAGGAAATGGCCCGCCGTTTCCACAATCATCCGGCTCTCCTCGGCTACAACCTTCTCAATGAACCACAGGTGAACCAGCACGGAGAGATGGAAATCGGCGAACAGGCGGCGGCCATGAACCGCCTTTATGCCGAATGCATCGAAGCAATTCGCACGATCGATGCGGCTGGTTGGATCGTCCTGAGTCCGCCGGTGCGGACAAGCGGGGGCTGCCGCCACCTCGACCCGGACCTTTTCGAGGATGTGCACACCGCCCTGTCCTACCATCACTATCCTTTGGCCAGCTATGAACGCGGCATCAACTTCGAAGCGGATCGCTCGGGAGAAGATTCTCCGGAGGCTTGGTATGCTTTCCTCGAGGAACAAACAGGGGAGGAAGCAGCCTATGCGGAAAAGATCCGCCGCCCGGTCCTCCTTGGCGAATTCGGCTGGCCTCAAGGAGCGGATCCCGGACGCGCGGCCGCTTCGATGCAGGCGCAGCTACAGCTGCACAAAGACCGCGGCTGGGGCTGGCTTCTTTGGGCATGGAAGGATTTGCGAAAGCTCGGGCTCTACCAACCCACGCCGGAACAGGAATGGACCCGCTTCGTCAACGATCCGGCATGGCGGGCCCGCCGATCCCGTTGCCGGGAGGCCTTTGCCGCCCACTTCGACAACACGTATATCGCCGAACTCGGCAAAGATGAGAGAAACGCCCTTGTCTACGACGCAGCATGGGGCGACGGGCAACGCGGGCTCAACCGCATTCTCCTCGAGCGTCAGTTGCGGGCGCTCGTAGGCGCTTCCCCGGAAGCCATGGCCACCATGGCGGAAGCCTTTCTTCTGCAAAATTGCCGAAACCGAAGAGAAGTTCTTTCGTTAGTGGAGGCTTTTCTCCCGTCCCGGTAGGTTTTACCCCCGTCCTCTTCCACCGCTTCGCCATCGGTGCATCCTGCGGGTCGTGCCCCAAGGTATCCGCCAAAGGCTCAATCCCACCCGGCGCGCTCCCGCGCTTCCGCCTCGCGTTCCTTCTCCAGCTCGGCGGGGTCTTCCGGGTCGATGACCACGGGCCTGCCCACCATGCGGAGCAGGTAGACCGAGAGCGGCACGAAGGTCAGCCCCATGAGAACCAGGGCGCAACCGAAGGCCCAGGTCCGATGCTGCCAGAGGCCGTAGGCGTAGTCGTCGCCGGGGAAATAAATCACCTTAAAGGAATCGTTGATCAGCGCATACGGGGTCTGTCGTCCCGCCACCGCCAGCTCGAAGACCTCGAGGTCACCCTGTTTATCGACCACTTCCACGAAGTGCCGAAACAGGGTGTCGAAGGAATAGTCGCCCTCTTCAATTTCGCGGCGGACGCGGATGTTCTCCGCAGGTTCGCCGGGGCTCTCCCGGACGATGCGCAGGACCCGGCCCTCGCCGGTCTCACCGAAGACCCAGCGCGATAACGGGCCCCAGAGATCCCACAGGCCGACAAACAGGATGAAGCAGCTGAACAGCACGAACAACCATTTGCGCAAGCGGTCGCGGGGCACGAACACGTCCGGCTCGCCGTTCTCCCCGAAAATACGTCCGTCGTGGTTGGGCCGCTCTTGCGGCGGTGGGCTCGGTTCCGTTGGGTCACTCATCGGTTCATATCCTCCTCGGCCCCGTAGCGTTGCAGGGTGCCTCGTTTTTCCAGCCAGATGATCAGCAATAGGATACCGATACCGAAGACATCGGTGCCGATTTGCAGGATCTGGCTGGAGAAAAAGTATTCGTATTCCCGCTCGATATAGCCGGATTCCACGTCGTGCCGGGGCACGGTGATGTAAATCGGCCGGGCCGCCAGAGTCTCGGCCAGCTTGCGCAGGACCGCCATGGCCAGCGCTGCGTCCGCCGCTTCACCGTCGAGCGCCGCCTCAATTCGCGGACGCACTTCGTCGAAGGGGAGTCGGCCGTCAGCGCCCCCGCGCGCTTCCTCGGCAAGCTCCAACTCCGCGCGGTAAGTGCCGTCCGCAAAGTCCGCTTCGGCGGCGGCGATCCACCGACTCGCCCCGGCGAACAATTCCGCGATGGCGGAGGCCTCGGGTGGCTCACCGCCGCCCGAGGCCTCCGGATCGATGACGAAACGGATGCGCCGGCCCGCCCCGTCATCACCAACAAAGTTCGCCTCCGACAGGGCATAATCGGCGTCGCGCGCTGTGAACTGGCTGGCTGCGGAGGCGAGTACCCCGGAAGCCAGCTCGAAGGCAGCGTCCGAGCGCAGTCCCGCGGCATGGACGGCGGTGAAAAACTCCACAAACCGGGGGTCCACCTTTGCCTCCAGGCGGACGCCATGCGGCGGCGAGCCCGGCGCCTCGATCGACGTGACCTTCAACTCCGGCATGCGGCGGGGGATGCCTTTCCCGTCCTCCCTCAGCACGGTTCGAAACTCATGCCCCTGGAGGTTTTTCTCCACCATTTCGACCTGTTCTGCGGGCAATGCCTCGATCGTCCGCAATTCCAGCGTGAGCCGCCCATCCCGCAGATCCGCAGCCAGCAGTTGGCCGCCGGGCGGAAAACGGACCTCCGCCAGCACCGGTGCCAGACGCGCCTCCAGCTCGCGCGACCGCGCTTCGAGCTCGCGCTCGATCTCGTGGATACGCTCCCGTGCTTGGGTCATCTCCGCCTCGATCTCCGCTTTTCGCTCCTCGTCGGTGAAAAAGCTTTGTTTCTTGCCCTCGAGCGAGCCGAGTTTGTTCTGCAGGTTCCCGCGCTCCTTGATCAACTCCTGGGCCCGCTTATCTTCCCGGTGGATCCACCAGCGACGGGACTCAGTCCCGTCGACCCCATACTGGTGGACGGGGCGCAGGTAAAGGGCGGCGGTGTCGATATCGGCCTCCGCGGTGCGCTTCAGCACTTGCTCGCGGCCCAGTGGTTCGGCGAACGTCGCAGTCACGTTGTAGCCGGCCTGGGGAAAGAACCAAATCGACCAGACCAGCAGCCAGACCCCCACCATGACGCCCACCGAGTTGCGGAAGATCGAATTGAACACAATGATACCCCCGCTGGCCGAACCCATCCGGTTCCGCGCCACATACTCCCAGAGCAGCGGCCCGATGGCCACGGATTTGACCGCGCCGAAAACATAAGCGAGATTCCCGAAGGCGACGATCTCCCAAAAGCTCGGACGGTAGTCCGGCTGGTAGTAAACGAAGACCGTGTAGGCGATGTTCACGATCAGGTTGCCGATGGTCGACCAGAACACGATCTTCATCTTGCCGTAACGGTCGGCCATCCAGCCGCCCAGCAAACCGAGGGCGATGCCCAGCGGCACCCCGATGGCGATGGTGTTGCCGAAGGTCTGCAAATCGTAGCCCCACTGCTCTGTGAACAGCAGCGGCTGAAACACGCCCAGCGCGAAACCGAACATGATGTTGGCGAAAAGCAGCAGGTAGAGCGGGGCCAGGTCTTTCGCCAGGATGTCCCGGAACACGCTGCGGGTAAAGTGCCTGAGCACGTTCTCGCCCGGCTTGCGCCCGTCCATCAGCCGTTTGCGGCCGGGCGGATAGATCTCCTTGATCCCGATCGCCTCGAAGATCGCCGCCCCAAGGAACACCAGCGCGCAAAGAATAAACATCAAGGTGCCCCCGCTGGGCGTGGAGAAGAATTGGAATGGCCCCATGAAGTAGGCGTCGTGGAAGCGCCCCAGAAGAAGGGTGAAGAACACCAGATTACCGATGTCCATGAAGGACTTCATGAAGCCCGCGCTGAGCCCGCGCTGCTTGGCCGGCACGATCTCGTAGACCAGGCCCTGGGCGGGTGCCGCCAGATCCCCGAAAAAGTCGTGGAGCCAACGGAACAGAACCAGAATCCAGAGGTTTGGGGCGAAGGGCATCCCGAGCAGGAAGACCGCCCTCAGAAAATCCGCCGACGCCACGAAAGGCTTCCGCCGCCCGAAGCGCGTCCAGATCCGGTCGCTCGTCCAAGCCGCCAGCGGGCCGATCAGAAACGTCACGTAGATTTGCAGACTGATCAGCCCCATGATCGCAGCCGGATTGTCGATGTATCTCTTGATCAACAGGATGAACGGCGCGTTCACCACGAACTGGCCGTAAATCGAGAGTATGATGATCAGCTGCGCGAAGAACGCCCAGGAATTCGGGACCTTGGTTTTTCGGGTAAGGAGCATGGGAGGCAGGCAAGTGAAAAGGAACGGACGGGAAAAAGCATTCGAGGTCGATCCGATCCAACAAACAGTCGGAAACCATCGAAGAGAGCAACATATCAAACTCCATATTTTTCCGAAAAAAGGGACGAAATTTCAATTGAAACGGTTCGACTGGCTTTCCTCCTCCCCCCACCCGCTTACGTCTCCCGATGGAGTTGTTCCCCTAGGGCCGAAAACTACTTGCGGGATTCACCGATTTTTCTTTCGGGATGCGCCGCAGCTCCTCCCGCCGCCGTCCGCCGCAGCCTCGATCCGCTTGATGACGGATCGCCTCGGCTTCCGCGCGTGCCCCCCCGCCGGATCGATGCCGGACCCGGGTGCTGG
>JAAAOD010000137.1 GCA_009908535.1 Verrucomicrobiota bacterium | reverse complement strand
GGCGGACATGGACGCCGTCATCAGCAAGGACTTCAAGAACGAATGGCCCTCCGTCGTCACGAAGACCCTCATATCCTCGGCCGTGAAAGCCATTGCCGGAAAAGCGGTGGAAGACGAGATGGATGGGGATTGGACCTCCATGCTGGTCGCCAAGGTCGCGAACATCGCCTACCAGAGCGCGACCAACCAGGCCGACACCCGCACCTGGACCACCCTGCCAAAACAGTTTGCCTATGCACGGGTACCGACCCCGGCGAACGGTTCCCTCGTCCTGAACATCGGTCCCCATGAAAAGATGGTCACCGTCGATGCGGGCAAAACCAATGTCGTCATGGTGCGGAGCGTCAATTCCCGCGCCCTGCCCATCGTTAACCAGTTCACCCTTCAGTAACCACTCGCCATGAAAAAAACCTGCCTCCTCCTCTGTGGAGTGGCCGTCCTGCTTCTCGCCGGCGGCTGCGCCACCCAATCCGTGAACACCGTCGAACGGGAAGATCCGGTCGGCTCGCCGAACGTCGTCGATGACCGCCGGATCGTCACCGACACCAGCCTCGGCCGCCACCTCTCCGTTGTTCGCGTCAACGAGGGCACCGCGAGCGGCGACCTTGCGCGCGTCCAGGTCATTCTGCGCAGCAACCGTTCCAAGCCCATGACCATCAATTACCGCTTCGAATGGTATGATCTCAACGGCATGCTGGTCACGACCGCCTCCGGCGGCTGGAAACCGCTTCGTCTCATGGGCAAGGAACAAAAAGCCATCGGTTCCATCGCCCCGAATCCGCGTGCGGTCGATTTTGTGCTCAAGCTTCAGGAACCCACCGTTAAGTAAATCTTCAACCCAATCACACGCATGTCTGTTAAATCCCTCCTTCTCGCCTCGGCCGGTCTCGGCCTCCTCGTCCTCACCGGTTGCCAGACCACCGGCAACCAGGCCCGCTACATTGAATCCGGCGGTACCGAGAGCATCACCACGCTCAACCAGATCAATATTCAGGACTGGCAGCAGGCCGCCGACCGCCTTGTGCAGTCGCTGCTTCAGTCGGGCGTCCTTGAGCGCGCGCCCCGGCAACCGGCCATTCTCGCCATCAGCCGCATCATCAACAACACACAGCAGCAGGTCGATACGGATGCCCTCATCAAGAAAATCCGCGTTGATCTCAACAAGACCGGCAAGGTCGTCACTACCACCACAGTGGGGCTCGGGGGGCGCGCCGAAGACCCCCTCGCCAAAAGTGAAGCCGAATACCGCGCCTTCATGAACGACGAAGAGCAGGAAGCCCTGCCGAAGCCTCACTACAGCCTTTCCGGAAAGCTGCTCGAAGACCGTGTCCGCGCTGGCAAGGACCGGCAGGTCACCTACAGTTTCCAGCTATCCCTGACGGAAATCGGAACCGGCCTCGCCGTCTGGGAAGACGAGACGCAGATCAGCAAACTCGGACGCAAACCGTCCGTCGGCTGGTAATCCGCTGCCCATTTTTGCGCATCGCCCGCCTCCTTCCCACCCCGGAAGGAGGCGTTTTATTGGTCCGGGCGGGAAGAACAGCCCGATTGGTCGATGCGGCATCGATTCTGCTGAACAGTCCATCTGTCTTAACGTCCAGCTGCTTCCCTCATCCATCCCGGTTGTCGTCAGGGTCTGGTGTCGCCGTCGGCAACCGGGATTCTTTTCTTATCGCAGCTCCAACACCACGGCGGTCGTGTTGTCGCGCCCGGAAACGGAGATCGCTTCCTCGAGGAGGCGCTCGGCCGGTTCCCTGTCCCGGGCATAGGGCGGCGGTTCGAGGATCAACTTCCGCAGGGTATTGTCCCACAAGCCGTCGATGAGGCCATCCGTGCACAGGACAAACTTGTCCCCGGTGGTCGCTTCGACACTCCCCAGCTGGACGCGAAGGTTCTTGTGTTTCCCCCCGAGAGCCATCTGGAGAACGTTGCGGCCCGGATGATAGCGGGATTCGCGCTCCGTAATTTTCCCGTTCCGGAAAAGCCAGCCCACGTGGGTGTGGTCCTCCGTGAGTTGTTCCATCCCTCCCGTCACTGGAAAATGATAGATGCGGCTGTCCCCGACATGGCAAAAGACCGCACGCCCGCCGGAAATCCAGAGCAGGCTCAGGGTCGCGCCCATCCCGCTGCATTCCGCGTAGTGGCGGCCCATTTCCTGCATTTCATGATGCAGATAGGAGAAGAGGTTTTCGAGGAGCGACCGCTGGTCGGCCTCGGCGGTGGCACTGCGCGGTCGGTACCGGGTCGGGAAATGCTCGGTGATCCGGCGAACGGCCATGCGGCTGGCGAACTCCCCCGCATTGGCGCCTCCCATGCCGTCGCTGACCGCGAAAATGAACTCGCCGGTGGAGAGCTCCGCCTGGCCGGTTTTCCCCAGCAAATGACCTTCCTGACCGTTGAAGACCATGGCCAGAAAGGCATCTTCGTTCTGTTTGCGGAAGGGGCCCGCCTCGGTGAGGCCCCACCACCGCACTTCACTCGCCGTGTTTTCGCTCATTCGCTTTTGCTTCCTCCAGTTCCGCAAGGGTGAAGCCCTCGCCCGTTTCCAGGATCGTCGCAAATTCAAAGTCGATCAGGCAGAAGCGCCCAAGGTCGGCATTGTAGGTGACGTTGCGGGAAAAGGGATCCTCATGGCGCACCCCGTAGCTCTCCAGTTCCTCAAAAAGGGAGGCGAGCTTGCGCTGGCTGATCTTCTGCACGATGGCTCCACAATTGGTCGTGACCATGTACAGGCTGTCCGCATCTTCCTCAAGCACGCGCGGCACGAATGGGCAGCCTTTTTCTTCGAGGTATTTTAAAACCCGGGTCTCGTTTTCAAAACGGCGCCGGGCCAACGGTCCGCGAAAGGTTTTGTGGACCCTTCCATCGTAGCCGATCCGCACTGTCGCCTGTTTGGAATCTTTTACTTCCTGCATCGCTTCTATGTTCCTCCGTAAAAATTTCTTGTTTCTTTTCGCTCAGGCCCCGAGGTTGGCCCGGATCCTGCAAATTCTCCCCACCGGCACAGCTCTCCCGCTCTGCCGCCCATCCTTCATTCACAACGACACCTACAACAACACCGAAATATGTCGAAATACAAACTGGAATACATTTGGCTCGATGGCTACGTCCCCGAGCCGAACCTTCGAGGGAAAACGAAGATCGTTTCCGAGGAACCGACTTCCCACACCGATTGCCCGGAATGGGGCTTCGACGGCAGTTCCACGCAACAGGCCGAAGGTCACGACTCGGATTGTATCCTGAACCCGGTCCGCCTCTACCCGGATGCCACCCGGAAGAACGGGTACCTCGTCCTCTGCGAGGTCATGAAACCCGACGGCAATCCCCACCCCTCGAACTTCCGCGCCAAGGTCATCGATGATGAGACGGCCTGGTTTGGCATGGAGCAGGAATACTTTATGATGCGCGAGGGCCGACCCCTCGGCTTCCCCGAATTCGGCTATCCCGGGCCGCAGGGCAAGTACTACACCGGCGTCGGCTACGAACAGGTCGGCGATATTGCCCGCAAGGTGGCCGACGAACACCTCGAACTCTGTATCGAGGCGGGGATCGAACATGAAGGCATCAATGCCGAAGTGGCCAAGGGCCAGTGGGAATTCCAGGTTTTTTCGAAGGGGGCGCGCCAGATGGGCGACGACCTCTGGATGGCGCGGTACCTCCTCATGCGCAACTGCGAGAAGTACCACATCAATATCGAATTCCACTGCAAACCGCTCACCGGCGACTGGAATGGATCGGGCATGCATACCAACTTCTCGACCAAGTACCTCCGCGAAGTCGGCGGCAAGGAATACTTCGAGAAGTTGATGGACGCCTTCGACCGGAACCGTGACGAGCACATTGCCGCCTACGGTCCGGACAACCATATGCGCCTCACCGGCCTTCACGAGACCCAGTCCATCGACAAGTTCAGCTGGGGCGTGGCCGACCGCGGGGCCTCTATCCGCGTGCCGCACAGCTTTATTAAAAACGACTACAAAGGCTATCTTGAAGATCGCCGTCCGAACTCGCAGGCCGATCCCTACAAGATTCTTGGACGCATCCTCAAGACGATTGACGAAGTTCCGACCAGCTGAGCCTTCCGGCTAATCCTCTCCTACGAAACGGCGCCTCCCCGGTGGGGGCGCCGTTTTTTGCATCGCCGGGGACCGGATTGTGACTTGACTCAAGCAATTGGGAAAAGACATTTCTATGGTTTCGACCTGTGGCAGGGTAGCTCAGTTGGTTAGAGCGCGGGACTCATAAGCCTGAGGTCGCCGGTTCAATCCCGGCCCCTGCTACCACTTCACTCCCTGGGAAAACTCGCATGGAGTTCCGTTTTCCTGCCCGGCTCAATCGTGAATCGGCCTTCCGCGGACCAGACCTCGTCGTTCAGAAGCAGGGCCAGCTGGATCGGCTCTTCCAGACCGGAAAAGGTCTTCCGGTACTCCCCGATGCCGACGGCGGCGAGGACTTCCCCCTTTTCCCAGGACAGATAGGGACCATCCCCGCGAAGGTAAAGGCGGTTGCTGATGCCGATCATGGCATGGATGAACACCTCCGTACCGTTGTCGGAGGCGGGTTCCTGCGATACCGTAAAAAGTTCCTTCTGGGGCTCCCGCTGCGGCGGTTCGGAGGCGGTTTCCTTCGCGGGAGGTCCGGAGGAGGGACGTTTCTTTTTCGCGGTCGGCGCCCCTGCCTGTTTCTGGAGCAGAGCCAGCTGAGTGGCGGCGGCGTCCACGCTTTCCTGGAGGGATTCCATCGTCTCGAAAAGCAGATCCATCCGCGCATGGAGACCGCCTTCGCCCTCGGTGACGACGTCGGCACCGGCATCGTTGGCCGGTTTTCCGTCGGGGGACGACTTCTGCTCCCTGCACTTCTTCTCGGCGACGAGGAAACTGTCCTCAATGCGCTTCGGCAACTGTCGGGCTTCCAGAAGGGTCTTGGATAAAGAGCCTTCCGCCTCGTCGAGGCGGTTCAGGACATCCTCTGAACGGGCCAGGGCGTGGCGTACACTCAATTCCGCCTCCGCCGCTTCCGCCTCCAAAACGACCCTTTCGCGCCGAAGCTGCAGAAAATAAACGGCCAGGGGAAGGAGGTTACCCGACAGAAGGCAAAGGGCTGCGGCCGCGAAAACGCCCGGCGTCAGCGGTTCGGTTTGCCGGAACACCAACAGACAGGCCAGCAAGGTCAGGAGCAAGGTCCCCAGCCAGCTCGTGGCATACAGGTACGGGAGCAACCGGTGGGACTTCATCATCGCGGCGGGTTTTCCCCGAACTTTTGGTGCCCCTCCGCCCTGGTCAACAAGAAAGCCCCGCCGCCGTCGTGCCCCGCCTCGGGAGGAAAGCTGAGGCGCCGCTCCCGCAGGACCCAGCCCTTGTTCCTGCGAAGAAAGCGGTCGACGACGCTCTCGTTCTCCTCCTCCTCGAGGCTGCAGGTGCTGTAAACGAGACGGCCACCGGTGCGCACATGGCCCGCGGCCTTTTCCAGCAAGGTCAGTTGAAGCTCCGCGAAGGCGGCAAGGTCGCCTTCCCGAAGACGGACCTTCACATCCGGCCGGCGGGCGATGACACCGGTATTCGAACAGGGAACATCCAGGAGAACGCCGTTCGCCGGGCCGCCCAGTTGCTGCAGCGTCACGGCCTCAAGAGAACTGCGGATCTGGAGGAAACAGGCAGGATCGAGGTGCCGGAGGTTCTGTTCCAGCCGGTGGCTGCGCGGGCCCGGACGGTCAAGGGCGAGAAGGCGGCCCTGCCCCTTCATGCGGTAGGCGATTTCACGGCTTTTGCCTCCCGGGGCGGCGCAGTAGTCATGGATGGTCTCTCCCGGGCGCGGATCCAGCAAATCCACCGGGATGGCTGCGAAGGGATCCTGCGCGTAAGCCTTCCCCCCGGCGAGGGCAGCCAGCGCCGCCTGCGCCTGCCGGCCGCGAACCCGGTAAAACCCCACGAACGGGGTCGCCTCCGCCCAGAGCGGGTGTTCCGTCATGCGGACGTACCAGGGTGGCATCCGTTCGTTCCAACGGCAGAGTTCACGCGCGCGCTCGTGCCCGAAGCGGCGGCACCAGCGTTGCCAGAGCCAATCCGGCATGGCCGCGGCGGGATCGGCCCGCAGTTGCGCAAACCTTGCCTCCTCCCGGACAACGGCGCGCAAAACCCCGTTAAGGAAGCGCAGTTCCATCGGGCTCAATCCAAGGCCGCGCCCACACTCCACGGTGTGATGAACCACCGCTGCCGCCCGGTCCAGGCCGTGCCAGAGCACTTCCGCGAGGGCCAGGCGAAGAAGCGCCCGGACGCGTGGCCGGGGTGGCTTGCGCAGGCGCTCCTGCAGAAGCCGGTCGATGCGGAACCACTGCCGGAAGGTCTCCATGACGAGCCCGTGGTCGTGTCCCGGAGGATGTTTTTCGAGCAGGTCGTCAAGGTGTTCCCTTCCGCGTTCGAAGGCCACAAGAAGAGCCACCGCGCCTTTCCAGCCGTCCATGGAAGGCGTCCCCTTCCCGGTCTCAGGGAAGCTTTTCATTGACCTTACATAATTGCCTCGGGAGTGTGAAGGCAATCTGTAAGAAATGAATAAGGAAGCCATTGAGTTGCTTATCCAGAAACGCCCGCGCCTGAAGCGCTCGCGTGACAAGCTGGAAGCGATGCAGCCGGGAGCCTATTGCGTCCACCGCACATGGGGCCTCGGCCAGATTCGCGAATACGATGAACGGGAAAACCGCCTCATCATCGATTTTCAGAATCGGGAAGAGGGCCATGCCATGGACCCCGTCTTCTGCGTCGATAAACTGGAAATTCTCGATGATAAGAGCATTCTGGTCCGTGCCCGCACCGAGGAGGCCGACGTGCAGGATATGATCCGGAACCGGCCCACCGACCTGATCGCCGATATCCTCGCCTCCGCGCCGCAGCAGGCAATGACCGCCCTCGAGATCGAAACGGTGCTGACGCGCCTCATGGGCGGGCCCAAGTTCAAGAAATGGTGGACGCAGACCAAGAAGGCCCTCGTCAAGGATCCCCGCATCGCCGTACCCACGAAAAAAACCGATCCCTTTGTCCTGCGCGATGAGCCGATCCGGGCCGAACAGGAGGTCCTCGAGGAATTCTTCGAGACGAAGGCGCCCAAGAAAAAAATCGCCCTCGCCAGCAAACTCATCGACCTCTCCGTCAAGCATGAGGACATCAAGGAGGAGCTGCCGGAAATCCTGAATGAGCTCGCCGCTTCCCTCGCCGAGACCAAACAATTGAATCCGGGCGAACGCCTGCACGGGATCTGGGTGCGCAATGACCTTGCCCGCTTTATCCACACCGATGTGGAAAGCCTCGAGCCCACCTCGGCCTCCATCATCAACGATGCCAACGACCTTTGCGCTCTCACCGACAACATCCCGGCTTCGTACTACAACCGGTACCTCGATCTCATCGAGCGGACCCTGCCCGATCAATGGGAGCGGATCACCTTCGACCTGCTGAAAAACAGTTCAGGGAAACTCACCGGCGAGTGCATCAACTTCCTCCTCGATCATGACCTCGAGGACGAAATCGGTCGCACCTTCGAACGCTGGCTGGTTGAACAGAACCTGAAAGCCCCCGTCCTCACCTGGATCCTGAAAAACCGCAATTCGCGCAAATATTCGCGCATGCTCGAAGGCCTCATGACCCCGCGCCTGCTCAGTGCCATTTTCTTCGCCATTGACTATGAGGCCCTCCAGAACACCGGCACCCGGCGCGTGCCGCTCGCCGAACTGGTGAGCGAGGACCGCGACCTCGTCGCGGATCTGCTCAAGGAAGCGAATACGGAAACCGCACACGACCTCGCCCAGACCCTCATGCTCAACCAGGGATTCGAGGACCTTTCCAAAAAGTCCCTCCTTGCTCGTTTCATCCGCCTCTTCCCCAGTGTTCAGAGCATCGTCGGCGGAGAAACAGCCAGCACTGTCGACGAGGAGACCGAGGAACTGATCGTCTCGCAGAAGAGCTTCGACAAGCAGAAAGCGGAGTATGAAAAGCTGATTTCCGAGGACATTCCGAGGAACAAGGAGGAAATCGCCGAAGCCCGTTCCCATGGGGACCTGCGCGAAAACGCGGAATACAAGATGGCCCGTCAGCAGCAGGATTTCCTCCTCGCCCGCAAAACCGAACTCGAAGTGGCCATCAACAAAGCCCGGGTGACCGACTTCTCCGACGCGCCGAAGGATAGCGTCAGCGTGGGCAGCATCGTTACCTTACGGCCCGCCGAGGGCGGGGAACCCGTCCGCTACAGCATCCTCGGTGCATGGGACAGTGATCCGGCCAACAGCATCGTCTCCTACCAGACACCCCTCGCCAAAGCCTTGCTGGGTGGAAAAGTGGAAGATGAAGTCACCGTCGAGATCGACGGCAATGAGGCCACCTGGAAAATCGAGCGGATCGAACGCTACGCGGATCTTGCCTCCTGAGCGCGGCCCATGGCGGAGGCAGTTGAGCTTCTGAAAATCCTCGGAGATGGAACGCGTCTCCGCCTCCTGCGGCTGCTCCAGCAGGAACCGCTCTCCGTGGTCGAATTGCAGGAGGTCATGGACATGGGACAGTCCCGAATCTCCTCCCATCTCGGCCTCCTCAAACAGGCGGGACTTGTCCTCGACCGCCGGGAAGGAAAGCGGAGTTTCTATTCCGCACAGCCACCGGAGAAACCGCCGGCAAGGGACATTTTCAGCGCCGTCCTCCATTCGGTGGCTGCGGAATCCATCTACCGGGAAGACCGCAGAAACCTCGACCGGATTCTTTCACGGCGCCGCGCCGAATCGGAGGCCTACTTCAACATGGTCGCGGAACGGCTGGGCAAAAACTATTGTCCGGGACGCTCCTGGGAGGCGATCGGCCACTTCCTTCTCTATCTGACCCCTGCCATCGATATCGTCGACCTCGGGGCCGGCGAGGGGGTTCTTTCCCAGCTCCTCGCCCGCCAGGCCCGCAGTGTCACCTGCATTGACAACGCGCCGGCCATGGTCCGCGTCGGCAGCGAACTCGCCCGCGAACATGGCTTCGACAACCTCTTCTACAAACTCGGCGACATTGAACAGGTCCCCTTGCCGGATGCCTCGCAGGACCTCGCCCTGCTCAGCCAGGCCCTCCACCACGCGAACAATCCGCAAGCCGCCCTCGCCGAAGCTTGCCGTGTGCTGCGGGCAGGCGGACGCCTCATGATCCTCGACCTCAAAAAACACCAGTTTGAAAAAGCCCGCGAATTGTATGCCGACCGCTGGCTGGGCTTTTCCCCGAACGACCTGTACAACTGGTTACGCTCCTTCGGCCTCGAAGCGGTGCGCGTCGATTCCGTGGCGCGGGAAAAGCAGGCGCCGCACTTCGAGACCCTCCTCGCGACCGGCCTGAAGCCGGAGAACTAAAGCAGGTCGAAAGTGCGCACCTCTTCCGGGACCAGCTCGCAGTAATAGCCCTCGACCGCTTTGCGAATATCCTCGGTCTTGCGGCAGCGCAGCAGTTGCAGGGACAATTGCCGCACCTCTTTCATGCACACGCGGCGCAGGAGGTATTTGACCCGTGCAAGGGAACCGAGGGAAACGGACAACTCCCGCGCTCCCAACCCGAAGAGGAAGGGGGCGTACAGAGGGTCCGCCGCCAGTTCCCCGCAGACGTTGACCGGTTTGTTGTGGGCTTTGCCCTGCTCGAAGATGAAATTCAGGGTGCGGAGAAAGGACGGTTGATTGGGATCGTAAAGATAGGAAATCCGGTCATTGATACGGTCCACCGCAAGCAGGTACTGCATGAGATCGTTCGTCCCGATGCTGAAAAAGTCGCAGTGCTCGGAAAGGAGGTCGACGATAACGGCGGCGCTCGGCACCTCGATCATGGCCCCGCGCTCGATGGTCTCGTCAAACAGCACCCCTTGCCCGCGGAGCTCTTCCTTCACTTCTTCCAGCAGTTCGTTGGCTCGCTGCAGCTCCTCAAGGCTGGATATCATGGGATAGAGGATGCGGACCTTGCCGTGGCCGCTTGCCCGGAGAATGGCCCGTAGTTGCTCCTTGAATACATCCGTGTTCTCCAGACAGAAACGAATTCCCCGGAAACCCATGAAGGGATTGGCCTCGCGGTATCCGGTAAGGCTGCGGTGCGGGTTCTTGTCGCCACCGAGGTCGAGGGTGCGGATGGTCACCGGATGGGGGGCCATGGCGTCGACGAAGGAACGGTAGGCCGCCTCCTGCTTCGCCTCATCCGGGAATCCGCTCGCGGAAAGGAAGAGGTTTTCCGTCCGGAAGAGGCCGACCCCGCAAGCACCGGAATTCGCCAGCAGCTCCGTGTCTTCCACGCCCTCGATATTCAGGAGCACCTTGAACTCTTGTCCATCCGCTGTCACCCCGGGAAGGTGACGCTCGGCGTTGAAGGTCTCGAGAAAGCGCTCGTGCTGGCTTTTCAGGTGCCCGTAGCGCTCGAGGGTTTCCGCCGACGGATTGAGGATGACTTCCCCCTTGAAGCCGTCGACGAGGAGCTCATTGCCGAAATCCGCCTCGTTGAGGAGCCCGTGCAGGCCGACGACACAGGGAATGTTCAGGGAACGGGCCATGATGACGCTGTGGCTGGTCCGGCTGCCCTCCTCGGTGACAATGGCAAGGACGTCGCGGACTTCGAGCAGGGCCGTTTCCGAAGGACTGAGATCGCGCGAAATAAGGATGTGTTTTCCGAGACCCTCTCTTCTTGCGGAGCCATGGTCCTTTCCGAGCAGGTTGCAGATGAGGCGCTTGCTGACATCGCGGATATCACTGACCCGTTCCTTGATATATTCGTCATCGATCTGGGCAAAGGCCTCCATGTAGCGGCTCGCCACTTCATGGAAGCAGTGTTCCACATTAAAGCCGGTCTCGATGACTTCCTGGATCGTATCCTCGATAAGGGCCCGGTCCTCGAGCACGAGCTGGTGGGCGTCGAAGATGGACGCCTCCTCTTCGCCCACTTTTTCCTCCACTTCGGCCCGGATGGCGGAGATCTGTTTCCGGGTTTCCATCAGGCCCTGCTCAAACCGGGAGATTTCCTCTTCCCGCAGGTTCGGCGCAATGGTGTATTGCGGAACTTCCACCTCGCCCTGGGAGAAGCTGGCCGCCGGACCGGTCGCGACCCCGGGGGAGGCGGCGATTCCGTGAAAGCGTTTTTCTTCCTCTGGGTTCTCAGGCATGAATCGATGGGCGAAGCGCGGGATCGCGAACCAACCATTGGGAAATTCCCCGGTTGACGTGGCAAGTTAGAATTTAAGGCGAATTTTGGCGGACCACGCGTTGATGCCCCATGCATCCCGAATCTGCCCGCCAAGCTCACTATCAGCGATCCCGTTCTCCTCCGCAATGAGAAAACAAGCGCTGCCGCTGCCGCTCATGCCCGTGGCTCCATAGCCGTCAGCCCGAAGCCGCGTGAGCAGGACGGGGATGGAAGGAAGCCATTGCGCCAGAAGGTCTTCAAAGCGGTTGCCCCCCGGGGGAAGCAATTCCCCGCTCTCCCGCCATTCCTGCCAGAAGGCATCCTGGGAAGGCCTTTCGGCCTCGTAGAGGCGGACCCTCGCGAGGCGCTGGTAAGCCTCCGCGGTGGCGACGGCAAAGGCCGGCTTGAAGAGCCAGACCGGACGTCCGAGCAACCGCCGGGTCAAATCCTGCGGCACCGGGGTCAGGCGCTCCCCCCTGCTCTCCATGAGGACGGGTCCGCCGCTGAAAAAGAGCGGCACATCGGACCCGAGGGAGAGCCCTGTTTCCCGAAGGCTCTCCGGCGATACTTCCCCGGGAAAGAGCTGGGCCAGCGCGCGAAGGGTGCCGGCCGCATTGCTGCTTCCTCCCCCGAGTCCGGCCCCAACCGGGATATGCTTCCATAAGACGGCCTCAAAGCGACCTTCCCGCAGCTGAAGGAGATCGCGGTAAGCGTGCAGGGCGCGCAGGACGGCGTTCTGCTGCTCCGCCCCGCAATCGGCCCCTTCCACCTTCAGGCGGTCCGGCCCTTGCGCGCGGGGATCCCAGCCGATCTCCAGTTCGTCCTTGAGGCCGACGGGAACAACGACGGAACGGAGGTCGTGGAATCCGTCCTCACGGAGTCCGAAAATAGAAAGGTTGAGATTGATCTTGGCGGGACAGGAAACGCGGACCTTCCGCGCACGGGCACTCATGAAAGCGAAGATTTGCTTTCGGCAATGGCGCCGTCAAAGGTAATGACATGCAGCATGTGGCCTTACTCCTCGCCGGCGGATCCGGAACCCGCATGGGCGGGATAAGCGAGGACAAGATTCTTCTTGAGATCGCGGGACGTAGCCTCTTCAGGCATGTTCTTCGCGCCTTCGCTGATTCCGGCCTTTTCGCGCATCTGGTTGTCGTGTACCGGGGGACACGGCAGCGCCGGCACCTTGAAGAGGCCCTCGCCGCGGCGGCGGTCGTGCTTCCGGTCACTTTCCAGGAGGGCGGCAAGCGGCGTCAGGATTCCGTGCGGTCCGGGCTCACTGCGCTCCCGGAGGACAGTCATTGGGTATGGATCCATGATTGTGCGCGCCCGGCCATCCGGAAAGAGTCCCTGCAAAAAATGGCCGCTGCGCTGGGTTCCCAGGCGGGCGCGGTCGGCATGGCCCGCCGCGTGACGGACACGATGCGCCGCTTTGTCGAGGCGCCGCTCCTTCATCCATCCCGCGGCGAATTGCTCGACCGCGAATACCTTTGGGCGATGGAAACGCCGCAGGCTTTTCCTCGAGATCTCCTCTTGCGCGCCCATGAGGCCCTTGGCGCCGAGGTCACGGATGATCTTGCCGCTGTGGAAGCCCTCGGCGAAGAGGTGCTTCTCGTCGAGAACCCCTTTCCCAATCCGAAGCTGACCTCACCGGCGGACCTTCCCTACCTGAGCTCCCTGCTTGAAAAACAACCCATGAAAAACGCCCCCCCCGCCACCCGATCCGGCATCGGTTACGATATTCACCGTCTTGAAGAAGGGCGCCGCCTCTTTCTTGGAGGGGTGGAAATTCCCTTCGCAAAGGGCCTTGTCGGTCACTCGGATGCCGATGTTCTCAGTCACGCCATTGCCGATGCCGTTCTCGGAGCAGCCGGGCTCGCCGATATCGGTCATTACTTTCCCGATACGGATCCCACCGTCGAAGGAATCCCCTCCCTGCGGATAGTGGAAAGGGCCGTTGCGGAGGCGCGGGACCGCGGTTGGCGCGTTGCCAACGTGGATGCCACCCTCATTGCCGAACAGCCGAAGATCGCCCCTTACCTTGCCCGCATGCGCGGGCGGCTTGCAGCAGCGTTGTCCGTGGCCGAGGCCGCGGTCGGCATCAAGGCAACAACCAATGAGGGGCTCGGTTCCCTCGGGCGCGGGGAAGGCATCGCCGCCCATGCCGTCGCCTGCCTGGAAGGCGTGCCGGGAGCGTCTGCTCAACCGTAAACTTCGTCCGTGCTGAAGAACCGGGCGATCTCGGCGGCGGCCGTTTCCGGGCCATCGGAGGCATGCACGATGTTGGCCATCATGTTGGTGCCCCAGTCGCCGCGGATCGTTCCGGCCGCCGCTTCGTGGGAATTGGTCGGCCCGACGAGGCGGCGCACCCGCTCAATGACGCCCGTCCCCTGCAGGACGACGACAATGACGGGGCACGATCCCATGAAATTCTCCACCTCCGGAAAAAAGGGCTTGTCCGCGATGTGCGCGTAGTGCTCGCGCAGGAGGCTTTGGGTGAGTTGCAGCATCTTCGCGGCGACAATCCGAAATCCGGCTTCCTCGAAGCGCGTGAGGGTTGCTCCGGCTTTGCCCTTCGCAAGGGCGTCCGGTTTGATGATGAGAAGCGTCTTTTCCATGGAAGGTCGGGTCTTTTCGTTTGGAGTAACGGAACCGTCCGGAAGACTGGCAAGAACAAATCCTTCCCGTATGGTGCCTTCATGAGCCCGCGCTCAAACCCAACCCGCCACTTGCAGAAACTCCTCGGTCCCGAGCAGGTTCGGACGGACCACGAAAGCCGCTACACCGCCTCCATGGACAATCTGCGCTACAGCATTTTGCCCGAGGCTGTCCTTTTTCCCGCCGATGAAGAAGCCGTGGCGACGATCCTCCGCATGGCCAACGATACCGGTCAGCCCGTTACCCCGCGGGGGGCCGGTTCCGCCACCACCGGAGCGACCAGTCCTGTCCAGGGCGGTTGGGTTCTCGACCTTTCCGGTTGGAAACAACTGCATGTGGATCCGCTTTCCCGCATGGCCTACTGTCAACCCGGCGTGGTCCTCTCCAGGCTGGACGAGGTCGCCTCCATCCATGGACTGCTCTATGCTCCCGATCCGGGCTCCGCCCGATACGCCACGGTCGGGGGGACCATCGCCACCAACGCCGGCGGCCTTCGTGGAGCGAAATACGGGGTCACCCGCGATTATGTACAGGCTCTGGAGGGCTTCCTCCCCACCGGAGAATTCGTGCGATGGGGAGCCGACTTGCGGAAGTTTGCGGCCGGTTTCAATCTGCGCGACCTCTGGATCGGTTCCGAAGGCACCCTCGGCGTCATTACCGGAGCTGTTTTGCGCCTCCTGCCGCGTCCGCTGACACGGAAATCCTGCCTGGCCGTCTTCCCCGGCCACCGCGAGGCCCTCCTCGCCGTCCAGCAGATTCTCCAGTCCGGACTCGAGCCCGCCGCCATGGAATTCCTCGATGCGCAGACCCTCCACTGCACCCTCACTTTCTGGCAGGAAAAGGAGGCTTCCCTGCTGCGGCATCTTCCGCCGTGCCTGCAGGCAGCCCCCGCCACGGCCGCTGTCCTGTTGATCGAATTCGACGGAAGCGAAGAGGCGACCGCGACCGACCTGCGCACGGTGACCGGCCTGCTGCAAGATGCCGCCATCGGCTTTGCCACCGCCGCCAACGGGAACGAACGGGAAAGCCTCTGGAAAATCCGTCGTTCCTGCTCGCAGGCGATGTTCACCCTCGGTCCGCGAAAACTCAACGAGGACGTCGTCGTCCCGCTGCGCAAGGAAGCCGCCTTGCTCGATTTCCTCGAGGAATTAGGGAAGGAAACCGGGCTGCCGACCCCCACCTTTGGACACGCGGCAGACGGCAATTTCCACGCCCACCTCATGTTTGATGATGCCGACGAGGAGGCCTCCCGCCGCGCCGCCGAGGGCGTCGATGCCCTTATGCGAAAGGTGATCGAGTTGGGAGGAGCCATTTCCGGGGAACACGGGATCGGGATGGCCAAATCCCCGTACCTGCGGCTCCAGCACGGCGACGCGGAGATCAGGGCCATGCAGGCGGTGAAGTCGGCTCTCGATCCCGCCAATATCCTCAATCCGGGGAAAATCTGGACAAGCTGTGAGGTCCATCGCCTCCCACGTGAAACGGTGCGTCTTCCCTGGGATCACTGATTCCTGCCATCGACCCTTTACTTTGGCCGGGGATCCTCTAACCATTTTATGCAATGCGGGTAGTCGTTGTTGAAGATCAGAAGCTTTTCCAGGAGTTCCTTACCACACTCCTGCAGAACCGTCTCAGGTACGAAATCGTCGGGAAAGCGGAGGAGGGCCCGGAGGCCCTGCGGATCATTCGCGAAACGAGGCCGCAGTTGATCATCCTCGACATCCTTATTCCCAAACTCTCCGGCATTTTTGTCGCCAAGACGATCCTCGATGAGCTCCCCTCGACCCGGATCCTCGCCCTCTCCTCTGAGAGCGATGTCAAAACCATTCACCAGGTGCACCAGCTTCACCTATCCGGCTTTGTCGACAAGAACGAGGCCAGCGTCGAATTACTCACCGAGGCCATCCACGCCATTTCCTCCGGCCGCCGCTTTTTCTCCGACAGCCTGAAAATGACCGTGCGCAACCTGCAGGCCGATCCCCAGTCCTTCCAGAAAATCCTCACCCGGCGCGAACAGGAGGTCCTCACCTACATCGGCGGCGGTCACTCCGATGCCGAGATCGGCCAGTTGATGGGACTGAGTCCCTCGTCCATCCAATCCCACCGCCGCAACCTTTTCCAGAAACTCAACGTCCACAGTACACCCGAGCTCATCCAGTTCGCCCAGGAATCCGGTTTCTGGAAGGCGGCTTTCAACAAGATGAAGTTGTCGAAGACCTACCACCTGCACGACTAGCCCCGACGGCTCCCCGCCTCAGGCCCGCGCAAGCTCGCGGCGGAATTCCACCTGCTTCTGTTGAAATTCCTTCCACTCGAGAAGAATCCCTTCCATGTCCCCGGCGTGTGCCGCGGTCAGCATATCCTGCAGCATGCCCGGCAACACGGCCGCATCCAGCATCCGCAAGTGACCGAGGAGACGGTGCGCGGCCTTGCGAACGAGGGACGGATCCTTCTGGCTGATCGCCTCTTCCAGTTCGGCAAGATAGCCCTCAAAAAATTCCTCCCACCGGCCTTTCTCGTGTTCCCAACTGCTGTTGCGGGCCATTTCCCCAAGTAATCCCCGCCCGTGGAGCATTCCCTTTCCGGCCACCATTTCCGTCGAGGGAACATCGATGGTCAGCCCCCCTTCCTCGACCATGCGGTCACGGCCGCTGCTTCGTAGCTCATGGGGCAGATTTTCCCGCAGCACTTTCGCCACCTGTTCCGCCCGTATCGGCTTGGTCAGAAAGGCATTCATTCCCGACCCGAGGCATTGGTCCTTCACCTCCTGGGTCGCGAACGCGGTCATCCCGATGATGACGGTGCCCTCCGGCAGCGATCCCTGCCCGCGCAGTTCCCGCGCAATCTCCAGTCCCGATTTTCCCGGCAAATCCCAGTCCAGAAAGATGACCTCGTAGTCGCCCGCCGTCGCCTTCGCGAAGCCTTCCCCGCCGTCGTCCGCCGTATCCACGCGGACCCCGAACTCCCCGAGGAGACTTTCGATGAAGATCCGGTTGTATTCAATATCCTCGACAACGAGGGCGCGCGCCTTGAACTGCTCGCTCTCCTCGCCGCCAGCGCGCTCCTCCGCGAATGGCTGTGTTTCCACCGGAAGGGTGACCGAGAAAGTCGAACCGCTGTTCAGGACGGAGTGCAGTTGCAGTTCCCCGTCGAGGCGATCGACAAAGCCCTTCACGAGGGCCAGCCCGAGACCGGTGCCCACCCTCTGTTTCTCGCCGCTTTGCGTCTGGTAAAACTTCTCGAAGATCCGCTCCTTGTCGGCCTCCGAAATCCCGCCGCCGGTATCCTGTACCCACATTTTCAGGACGGCTTTGTTCCCGGAAAGGGGTTCCAGCAGAATGCCGACATGCACACTGCCCTTTTCGGTGAACTTCACCGCGTTGCTGGTCAGGTTGCCAAGAATCTGTTGCACTTTGCGCTCGTCGGTGATCACGCCCGTGCCTTCCGGTACCCGCACATGCGAGGTCAGGCCGATCTCCTTTTCCGTCGCCCGTTCCCGGTAAATGCCCAGAACGCCGTTCACAACCTCCTCGACATTGATCAGGTTGCGGTCGACCGGAATCTCCCCAGTCTGCAGTTTCGAAAAGTCGAGGACTTCCTCCACCGTCGCCTGCAGATAATGCGCGGCCTGCTTCAGGGACTTCAAGTACCGGCCCGGGGGGGGACTCCCCTCCCGCATCTGCCGGATCAAACCAATGACGCCGTTCAGCGGATTGCGGATCTCATGGCTGAGGTTGGCGATGAAATCGTCCTTGAACGCATTCGCCTTCTTCAACTCCGCCGTTCGGTCGTCCACGATCGCTTCCAGCTCGGCCTGCCGCGCGCGTAACTGACGCTCCCGGAGTCGAACAAAGCCAAAGAGCAACGCTCCCGCCGTTAAAATGTAGGCGGCATAGGCGGTGTAGGTGCGGAACCACGGAGGCGTTACCAGCAACTCGATGGCCGCCGCCTCACTCGCCCGGCCGAAAGGATCGACCGCACGTACTTCAAAGCGGTAATCCCCCTCGAAAACCTGCCCGAATTCACGGATCGTCAACGCGGAGGCTTCGCTCCACTCATCGCGCAGCCCCACCAGCCGCGTTTCATACCGCAGCGGATAATAGGCGCCCCCGATTGCCGAATTAAAACGATACTGCGTTTCGGCCTCTCCGAAGGAAAAGCGCTGCCGGGGCTCCGCCTTTGCCGTCAGGTTGCGGTCCCAGACCACCGGCTTTGCCGGTGCCGGAATATGGTCCGCCAGATGGCGATCCGCGATCATCAGTCCGCGAAGTCCTCCAATAATAAAAAATTGTTCCTCTTTGCCCGTGATCGCCATCGAATAGACTTTCCCGACTTCGCACATGTCCACCCACGGCAGTATCCGCGTTCGCAATTCCCCTCCGTCTGGCCACATGGCCTCCACCATCAGGCTCGTCTGCAGCTCATTATCCCAGTAGATCATCCAGCCTTCCAGCCGGTCCCCGTGCCGGCGAAAGGCGTACGCCGCGGGTAGGCCCCCGCGCGCCGGCATCGCCGCCCCTTCCCAACTTTCTGATACCGGATCGTACCTCACCAGCTCCTCCTCGAAAATCAAAACCGGTCCGTCCGCCACTACCGCCGCTTCGTAATCCTCCAGTAACAGGTCATGCCCGCCCACCAGTTCATGGTGAACCGTCGACAAGGAGCCTCCCTCCCGCAGGTGAAATTCCAGCAACGGCTCCTTCGGCGACCACCCCCAAACCTTGCCCCGCTTGTCCGTGCGGAGGATATTTACGGCATTCCCAAGAACTCTGGTTTCAAGAAATTTTAAATCCCCTTCCTTTAACTTAAAAACCTCCAATTGATTTTCAAAAGCCACTAAGAGAACATTGTCCGTTGAGACAGCAAAAGCAGTAATTGCTTTTTCGAAATCCGTTATCTCTTCAACTATACCATCGTTAGAATGGTATAATATAGAATATCTATCAAAAATAAACCCTCCTTCATAGGGAACTGAATTAAATGATTCATCGGTGACTACATCACTCATGGACACACGGTTAGAATCCTTTAACGAAACTTCAAAGAATCCTTTATCCAAAGCAACACCAAGCTTATCGCCAGAACGTGAGATAGATCTAACCATGCCATCTGATAAACCCATACGTCTATCTATAACACCGGCAGGCAAATTAAGATCTAACCGCCAGATTCCGGTGTTCTGCAAAAGCCAGAGTCGACCCATTTCATCTTTTCGTATATTTAAAACTAAACTATCCCCAAAGTCAGAATCTGCTCCAAAATGAGAAAGTAGATTTCCATTGTTATCTACCAAGAACAGGCCACCACCAAGACTACCTATTATAAGCCTGTTGTCACTTATCCTACAAACAGCGCTGATGGCAGGGCTCCTCATCTTTTCGTAACTCCTTAAATCTATAATCTTCCTGCCGTCGGGTGATAAGATAAAGATTCCTTCCCCGGAAACGCCAAGAAGATTACCGTCAGCACGACGCTCTAAATAAATAATACTTAGGGAGGCTAATCTTGGGTCTCTATTTATTAATTCTTTGTTACCCTCAGAAATACGCCATATCCCATGATTAGCCTCATGGACATACACACCAGTTAAAAGAAAATGAAAGATGACGCGGTGATTGCCAGAAAACTGCCATACTTTAACCGATTCCCCCCTGATTACGAAGAGCTGCCGGTGGGTTCCTACATAGGTAGCTGAATCATCGTGATGAATGGTCCAGACTTCGCCAAACCCCCGGTCTGCCCGCGGAAGCAAATGTACCTGGCTCGTGTAGGTGTTCGTCGCGGGATCATAATAGCCGAATTCGTTGAAAGCCCCGAGCCAGAGACGGCCCTCATTATCAAATGCCAGGGCCCGCAGGAGCCGCAACCCGGGGGGTCCCACCGCCTTCCAGTTCGTCCCGTCCCAACGCCAGAGCCGGTCCCGCCCGAAATAAGCCACCCCGTCTTCATCCCAGACCATGTCCCAAGTATACCCCTGCGCCGCTATCTCGTCACTGGAAACTTCCTCCACCAGCGGGAACCCGCGTCCCAAATCCCAAGCCGCGAATGCTTTACAAAACAAAAGCATGGACCCTAACGCCACGAAGAGCAGCGCCTTTACATATGCCACTAGCTTGTAAAGGAGAAATTTCACCTTAATTCAGGTAGGTCAGGACGTGGAAATTATCTGCATGCAATATGGAATTAGATCGATGAAATTAAAAAACGCAAAATCAATCTTCCTTAGTTCAATCGTAACCGTGTGCCTTACCTTCGGTTTTACCTCGGCGGCGCAGGCCTTCAGCGACACCACCGATCAGGAAGGTGTCAGTTTCATTAGCGATCAGGTTCCGGAAACCGCTGGCATGTGTTCGTTGCCGTGTGGGAATAATCGCCATAACCGTTAATTGTTGTAAGTTATTTAGTTCACCTGCAATGATCAATCTGGCACCATTCCGGTACTCGCAAGTCTTGACCACACAGCAAGGCCCGATCGAACGAATCGAGTACGGTCGGGTTAAGATTGCGGGTCATGCGCTGTACCACGCGAATGCGTACTTATCCGGAACTCTGCATTTGCAGAAGGCGCCATTGCAGATCTACAACAACGCGGACGGATCGGGAACTCATCGGTCCCCGATTCTGGCCCGGTACCTGGCTATTTCAGAGGCCATCGAGCGCTGGGCCCTCTACTTCCTCAACCAGACAAACCACCTCAAGCCCTACGGCTTCGACGTCGACCACTCCTCCTGCGGGATGTCCGCATTTCCCGGTCTCTTCAAGGGACAGGCCCGCAAGCGGGCGATGAGCGAGGCGGCGGAGCGCTTTTGCCTTGTCAGTTGGTGGCACGGGGATTTGCCGGCGAAAAGGATTCAGGTTCCGAACTACGACTGTGAAGGAATCGAGATCAGGAATCCGGCCAGCCGCGACCGCGTTGTCCTGCTGTGGAAGGAGTTGAAAAGCGGCTTTTTCGTCTATGGATTCTCCGGGAGCCGGAAATTCAAAGACGCCTGCTGGAAAGCCGATATTGAGATGGAACGAACTTCCCGGGCACTGCAGAAATTCTTTACGGAGAACCCGGGATTTGAAAAAGACGATCTTTCCGTCATCGAAAATCATCAGGAAAGACGGGTTGTTTACTATTCCTTGCCGGAAGGCCATCGGGAGTTCCTCAACCGGGTTGACGGTCCCCAGCCGGGAACCGAACGGAAAAAGGTCCTGCCGGTGATCGACTGTGAGGTGCCGGGTCCCTGGGGCAAGTACGCTACGGTTTGGCGCGTTATTTACCCGATGCCGACACGGGAGTACCTCAATCCCAAGAGCAATTTTTTCTTCTGGTGATACATGTCGAAAAGCCGTCTGCAGCGTCTGCCCGTCCTTATCGCCGAGGACAACAAAGTGAACCAGCGCCTGCTTCAATTGATGTTGAAGCATCTCGGTTACACGACGGTTGCGGTCGAAAACGGATTGGAGGCTTGCGCTCGCCTCGCCCGGACCTCCTTTTCCCTTATTTTCATGGACATCCAGATGCCCGTCATGAACGGACTGGATGCTACCCGGGAGATTCGCGCAACCATCCCCGAAAGCCAGCAACCCTTTATCATTGGGGTAACGGGATTGCAGATCAAGCGCGCCGAATGCCTCGAAGCGGGGATGGATGAATACATTCCCAAGCCGATCGACCTGCGGAGGCTGCACCTCCTCCTCCGCAAGCTGGCAGATCGTTGCCAGGTCGCCTGAAAACCGCGGACCGGCGTCAGTCGTTGACGCGGAGAAGGCACCCTTTCAGATAAAAGGATTCCGGGAAACCGAGCCGGACGGGATGGTCAAGCGGTTGTCCGGTATGATAAAGCAGCTGCACCGGTCGCCGGGAATCAACGGCCGCCCCTTCGATCAGCTCCAGAAAACGGTCCCTCCCGACGTGGTGGGAGCAACAATAAGTGGCAAGGATTCCTCCCGGGGAAAGGGCCTGCAACGCCCGCAATTGTAATTCCTTATATCCCCGGCATGCGGCGGGAACAGCCTTTCGGTTCGGAGCAAAGGACGGCGGATCGAGGATGATAAGGTCGAAGCGGTCCTCTTTCTCGCGCTCGGAGAAAAAGTCGAAAACATTCGCTCTCTCAAAGCGGACCTGAAGTTCGTTTTTGCGCGCATTGGCACGGCCGGCGGTAATCGCCTCTTCAGAGCTGTCGAGTCCGAGGACCTCCCGAGCTCCCGCTGCGGCGCACTGCAGGGCAAACGCCCCCTGGTTGCAAAAGGCATCGAGGACGCGCCAGTCGGGTGCAAAGGTCGCCACCTTGAAATGCTCCTGGCGTTGGTCGAGATAAAAGCCGGTCTTCTGCCCGCTATGGAGATCGAGGAGATATTCGATCTCGTATATTTTTGCCCAGAAGGGCTCCACTGTCTTGCCGCTGCGGCTGTATTGCTGCAGCGTCAGGCCCTCCAGTTTTCGGGAGGGCGCGTCATTGCGAATGACCATGTCCCGCGGCGAAAGCAGATCCTGCAAGAGATCGAGAATATCCGGAAGGACCAGCTCCACGCCAAGGGTAAGGGCCTGCACAACGAGGTAGTCCCCGAACTGGTCCACCACCAGGCCCGGCATGTCATCCGCTTCCGACCAGACAAGGCGGCGGAACGACTCCTCCTCCCGGTTGCGCAGGGCGACATCGAGAGCGCGGGCGAAAAAACCTGAGTCCCACGGATCTTCCCGGCTGGTGTAGCGACGCCAGACAATCTGCGACCGTGTATTGACAATCCCCATACCAAGGAAGCGTCCACGTCCGTCCTCGAGGGGGCATGCCTTCCCGTCGTCGGAGGCAGCCGGGACCGTTGCCAGCTCGTTTGCGAAGACCCAGGGATGACCTCGGCGCACCCGGGCCTTCCGGGCCTCTTTTTTCAGGATAAGTTTCATGAAGGACGGTTCAACTGGAGGCTGTAATACAAAACGGGGCCAAGAGCGGCGAGGTTCGGGGCGAGGGCGGCGACCAGCGGAGGCAGGCCCCGGGTTCCGGAAATGTGGGCA
>JAAAOD010000150.1 GCA_009908535.1 Verrucomicrobiota bacterium | reverse complement strand
CTACAACCCCGGCGGCATCGCCCGTTATGTGGACAATTTCGCCCGCTACCTTGCCCGCGACGGCCACAAGGTCACGGTTTTCGGGCGCGAGGAAGAGGCGCGCTCCCTTGAAATCGAGCCGGGCTACCGCTACCGCTCCGTCGTGCCTCTCTGGAACCGGGTGGGGGAGGAAGCCCCGTCCCCGCGGCCGGACGATCACCCCTCCTGGCCCTACAACGTTCTCGATTACTGGGGCGCCTTCAGTTTCCAGATGGCGGATGCGGTGATGGACTTGATCCGCGAGGAGGGCCCGCCCGACGCGATCGAAGCCCAGGAATACAACGCGCTCCCGTACTACCTGCTGCAGCGGAAACTGACGGGAGCGCCGGAATTGGCGGGAGTTCCCGTCGTCGTCAACGCCCATTCCCCCGACTTCATCTGCCGGAAGTTCAACGAGGAAGTCAGGTATCAACTTCCTCACTACTGGACGGGTCGTCTCGAAATGGCCTGCCTGCACGCGGCCGATGCCGTCATCTGTCCCAGCCACTATCTTTCACGCCAGCTGGAGGAAGAATTCGGCGGCAGTATTTCCGTGCAAGCTCTCCACCTTCCCTGGACGGACCCGGAACCGTACCGCGGCGGCGGGACGGTCGAGGAGGGCAAGCTCCTTTACACCGGACGGTTGGAGCTGCGGAAGGGGGTTCTCCGCTTTTTGGAAGCCTGTGAGAAGCGTTGGGCGGACGGGCTCTCCTTTAGCGTACGCATGATCGGATCGGATACCCTGTACGCGCCAAGGAATTGCACGGTGGGGGATTGGATCCGGAAAAAATACGCCCAGCGCATCGCGGAAGGCCGACTTACCCTGAACGAGGCCCTGCCCCACGGGGAATTGCTGCAGGAAATGCGGACTGCCGCTGCCACCGTCGTCCCCAGCCTCTGGGAAAACTGGCCGAACACTTGTATCGAGGCGATGTCCCTCGGAAAGGTGGTGCTGGGATCCGTCCATGGTGGTCAGGCGGAAATGATCGGAGACGATGAGCGCTGCGGTTGCCTTTTCTCCTGGGAGGAGCCCGCTTCCTTCGACCGGGCCCTCGACAAGGTGCTTGCCCTCAGTTCCGAAGAGCGCAAAGCCATGGGGGAGGCGGCGAAGAAACGGATCGCCGCCCTCTGCCACCCGGAAACGGTCGTCCCGCAGCGGATCCGTCATTTCCGGGAAACCATCGCCGCCCACCGGCCCCGAAAAACCTTTCCTTTTGTCAACCGGCGTTTGCGGGAAGACTACATGCCCGCTCCCGATATCGGAAAGAACGAGGACGGCGGCCTGGTCAGTGTCGTGATTCCTCATTACAACCTTGGTTTTTTTCTCGGTGATGCGGTCCGCTCCGCCCTTGCCGCCGAAGGACCCCGGCGGGAGCTGGTCATCGTTGATGACGGCAGTACGGAGGCGGAAAGCCGTGCAGCCCTCGCGGCCGTGGAGCGGGAACACGGCGACCATGCCCGCGTCTTCCGGCAGCGCAATTCCGGCCTCGCCGCCGCGCGGAACCGCGGGGTCGGCGAGGCCCGGGGACGTTACGTTCTTCTCCTCGACGCGGACGACCGCATCGAGCCGGAGTTCATCGAGCGGGCTCTTTCCGTTCTGAAAAAGTTCGAGAATGTCCACGTCGTGTATTCGTGGGAACGCTACTTCGAAGCCAGCGAGGATATTTATCCATGCTGGAACTTCGAGCTTCCCTACCTTCTCGGCCACAACATGACCTGCCCGGTCAGCCTTTTGTACCGGCAAACATACCTTCGGCTCGGGGGATCCCGGGAGTTGATGGCCTATAACTTCGAGGATTATGAACTGTGGGTTCGTTTTGTGGAGAACGGCTGTGGGGGCGTCTCCCTGCCCGAGCCGCTTACCTTGTACCGCATCCGCAACGATTCCATGTGGCAGGGAAGCTCGCGGGAACAGCACTTGTACCTGCAGGACCTGATCGCACGGCAACACCCGGACTTGTTCCGCGAATACGGGCCCGAACTGTTCGGCCTCCAGAACGCCAACGGGTCCGCGCAAAAGTGGATCAAGCCCTCGGCATGGAGCCCCTTCGACGAATACGAGCAATGGAGCCGCGGCCATATCCGGACGCTTGAGGAAGAGGCCAAGAAATGGTGGCTGCGGAGTGTGGAGGCGGAAAAGAAACTCTCCGAAGCGGAAAACGAAAAATACCGTATCTGGTGCGAACGTTGCGATCTCGAGCGGCGCTTGCTGGCGGAAAGGCAAAGCGGAGAACGGGCGTGAATATCTGGATTTTCAGCACGGAAATGCCTTCGTTCCGGCCGGGAGGGATCGCAAGGTATGTCGACCGCTTCGCCTCCCTGGCCGCACACGCCGGACACGAAGTGACCGTCCTCGCGCCGGTGAAGAACGCGGAGGAAATAGGCTCCCCGGCCTACCGTGTAGTCCCTTTCGATGACCGGGCCGACACCGTCAGTCCTTCGCAGGCGGGGGCCGAACCGGATGCGCATCCCGATTGGCCGCATAACAATATGACCTACTTCGCGGCCCTCAGCCACCGCTTCGCGCTGGAGGCCGAAGCGTTGGCGGAGAGAGAGGGTCCGCCCGATATCATCGAATGCCAGGATTACGGGGCCACCGGTTACTTTCTTCTCCATCGGCGCCTGACCGGGGAAAGCCCTTTGCGCCATACGCCTGTCGTCGTCCATCTCCACACTCCCGACTTTATCGTGCAACGCTTGAACCAGTATCCGCGGTACAAGCTGCCCGCCTACTGGATCGGTCGGATGGAGCGTGCCGCGATCTGGATGGCCGACGCCGTCCTTGCGCCCAGTACTGCCATGTTGACGGAGATGCACCGTCACCTCGAAGGCCCCCTCCCCGAAACGGCGATCATTCCTTATCCCCTCGGCGAGGTATCCGATGCCGGTCCGGTGGAGCCGAAGGAAGGGCATCTGCTTTTTGTCGGCCGCATTGAATTGCGCAAGGGCGTGGAACCGCTTCTCGCCGCATGTGACCCCCTCTGGCGGGATGGCCTTTCCTTCACCGTTGAAATGGCGGGAGCCGACGTCCACACGCCCCTCAAAGGAGGGAATCTGACCACGTATCTGCAAAAGCGCTACAAGCGGCATGTCAGCGAAGGACGCCTCCGCTTTTCCGGTCCTCTTTCCCATGACGAAGTCGCCCGCCGCATGCGGGCCGCGCATGCCGTCCTCGTTCCGAGCCTTTGGGAGAATTTCCCCCATGTCTGCATGGAAGCGATGGCCGCGGGCGCCTGCGTGCTCGCCGCGCGGGAGGGCGGACAGGCGGAAATGCTGGAAGGATCCCCGGCCGCCGGGTTCCTTTTTTCGCATGGTCAACCCGGCAGCCTCGAGGAAAGACTGCGGGAGGTGCTCGCCATGTCCCTCGAAGAGCGCCGGGCGATGGGGAGGACGGCCTCGGAAAGGATCCGGGAAAGAGGCGACCCGGAGAAAGTCCTCCGCGATCGGCTCGGGCATTTCCGCAAGGTCATCGGGCGCGGAACGGAGCGGCGCACTTTCCCCTTTCCCAACCGTCGACTGCGCGAGGGCGTCACGGCGCCGGCGATTTCCGCGGCCCCTTTGCTTAGTGTCGTGATTCCTTACTACAATCTGGGCCGGTACTTACGCGAATGCCTCGATTCCGTTCTCGCCGCCGCCGACGTCCGTAAGGAAATCCTCATCGTCAACGATGGCAGTACGGAGCCGGAGAGTCTTCAGGTACTGGGGAACATTCGCCGCCGTGACCTCCCGGAAGTCCGCATTCTCGATATCCCCAACGGCGGGCTTGCCAATGCGCGAAACCGCGGAGCGCTGGAGGCCCGGGGTGAGCTGGTCGCTTTCGTCGATGCCGACGACGCCGTGGAACCGTCCTTTTTACGGCGCGCCGCCGAGGTATTCCGCCGCTACGACAACGTCCACCTCGTCTACAGCTGGGCCCGTTTCTTCGGAGAGGGAAAGGGGATCTGGCACGCCTGGACCTTCGATCTTCCCTATCTGCTCTGCCACAACCAGCTCATTCCCATCGCAGTGGTGCGGCGCGAGACTTTTCTGCGCCACGGGCGCAATAAGCCCCACATCGTGTATGGGCTCGAAGACTACGAAGGATGGCTCTCCCTCGCCGAGGCGGGCTGCGGAGGCGTCGCCATTCCCGAGCCGCTCGTCCGCTACCGCATCCGCGACGATTCCATGTTCAAAGTCATCGAGCGCGACAAGCAGCTCTATCTTTACGACCTCATCGCGGAAGAACATCCCGGACTTTACGGCACTTACGGAAAAGAGCTTTTCGGCATTCTCAACGCCAACGGCCCCGCCCATTCCTTCGACCAGCCGACCATGTTCGGCGCTCCCTATGACCAGATCTGTGACAAGGCGGAGATCGCCGACGCCCTTCAACTGGAAGTGCGCAGCCTCCGCGAGGCGGAACAGTGGCTGCACGGCGAACGCAAGCGGCTCATGGAAGCCGCCGGGGAGGCGCTGCCGCCGGAATACCGGGAGTAGGGGGCCTTTCTTTTCCGCGCCGCCTACGGAACCGGAATCAACCGCAGGCTCCGCACCCCGAGGCCGAGTTCGCGCCGGTCCGTTCCCCCGTAGCTCATCGGCGAACGCGGGTTCTGCCGGAACCGCAGTTCCCGCTGTCCAGGTTCCAGCTCCACCGGAAACCAGACGGTCCTTTCCTTGCCGCTTTCCTGAAGCTCCAGCTCGCCGATTGATGATCCGTCCAGCCGAATTTCCACTTTCAATGGTTCACTTCCCGGCGGCGCATAAGCCCGGCCGGATAATTCCAGACGGTAGGATCCGGCCGGGAACCGGTCCTCCGGAAGCTGCAGGGAGACCTCCCCGCCCGTTGTCCATCGCCCCCAGTAT
>JAAAOD010000224.1 GCA_009908535.1 Verrucomicrobiota bacterium | reverse complement strand
GGGGAAAAGGGCGTTACCTGCGGTGATATGAGCAAAGTAACCTTCCAGCAGAGTGGTGTGACCGCGGAGTGGTCGGAAGAATACGGCAGCCTCCTCGAGATGGGCGAGGCGCACGGACTGGATCTGGACTTCGGTTGCCGCATGGGCAACTGCACGGCCTGCCAGCAGCCGATTGTTTCCGGGGAAGTGGAATATCCGAACGGGCACACCGGGGAACCGGAAGAAGGCAATCAACTGCTGTGCTGCAGCCGGCCCAAAACGGATCTCATCATCGACGCCTGAGCCTCCGGCGCGATCCCCTGGATGAACCGGATTCTCTTTGAGGAGCGGCGGGCGGACTACCGGCTGCCCGCTTCCGATCCGCGATTTACCCATGCACGGGGCGTCCTCTGTCTGCGCAAAGGCGATGTTTTTGATGTCGGGCTTGTCAACGGCCCCGTCGGAAAGGCCACCGTCACCGCGGTGGATCGTCGGCAGCTTTCCTTCGCGGTCGAATGGGGCGAGGTTCCACCGCCACCCCCGGAGGTGCACCTGCTCCTCGGCCTCTGCCGGCCGGCGACGGCACGGAAGATCCTCGGCACGGTCCCGACGCTCGGAGCGCGGTCCTTGACCTTCTTCGTGACGGAGCGAACCGATCCGGCCTACGCGAAGGCGTCCCTCTGGATCGATGCGGGCTGGCGCAAACCGCTCCGGGAAGGGGTGGAACAGGCCTTTGATACCTGGATGCCGGAGGTGAATCTGCGGCCATCGCTGGAGGAGGCTTTCCTTCATCTGCCGCAAAAAGGGCTTCGTTTCGCCCTCGACATCTACGAGGCGGAACAGCCGCTGGGACAGGCCCTGGGCAATGCCTCCCCGCCGCTCTTTCTCGCCCTTGGCCCCGAGCGCGGCTGGAGCAGGTCGGATCGGCAGCGCCTGCGCGGGGCGGGCTTCGCCTTCGTCTTCGTCGATCTACCCACGCGCATTCTGCGGCTGGAAACGGCGGTCACGGCGGCGCTGACGCTCGTTCACCAGCAACGCGGGGACCGCTGGACGCCGCCGCCACGTCCGTAGGGGCTAGGGCGTTCGCTCCAGCATGTGCAAGGCCGGATCGCCGCGGTTGCGCCCGCCGAATCGGCGGCGCGGCTGCCAATGCGGATGGGCGATCGCGAGCTCGGCAGGGGCCTCGAGGAGGAGGAGAGGGGCCGCCTCCGGGCGTGGCAGTCCGGCAACGAGGTCGAGGAGTTCCGCCCAGCGGTCCCGCAATAGCGGGTAGGGCGGATCCATGAAAACAAGGTCGAAGGCGGTCGCGGTCCGGAAGCGCAGGACATCCCGGCGCAGGATTCGCAGCGACGGTTCGCGACCGGCCTCCCGGAGGTTGCGGAGGACGCCACGGAGATTCTGCTCGAGGATCGCCGCCGTCCGTGTGTGCTTCTCGACAAAGAGGACCTCTCGCGCGCCGCGCGAAGCCGCCTCAAGCCCGTAACTTCCACTGCCCGCGAAGAGGTCGAGGACCCGGCCTCCAGCGACCCGGTCCCCGAGGCTCGAGAAAACAGCCTCGCGGGTCCGGTCGGTGGCGGGACGGACATCGCGGCCGGACGGGGTTTTCAGGGGCCGTCCCCCCGCCATGCCTCCGGTGATACGCATCCGGGAAAGGCTAGAAGGTTCCCGCTCACAGGCAAGGGAGGAAAGCGGGAGGAACCGTTTGACCTTTGCCTTCAAATCCCGAACCTTTGTCTCCGCTTAACCTCCGCCAGAGCGGAGTCGACTGGACGCGACTAACGAAAATGATGAGCTGCTGTTTCGTAACGACCTGCCGGCGGGTTTGGGGGTTGCTGATGGTTCTGGCGATCCCCCTTGCCGGGGAGGACCTGAACCTCTGGCCGGTATGGCTGGACCTCGAGGCCGATGATCACGGGCGGGTGGAAACGCAGCGCAGCCTCGGCCCCCTTTTTCAGGTCAAGCATAAGGAAGAAGTGCGCATTCTGAGCCTCCGCCCCTTCTGGACGCAGTTTTCCCGGCCCGATCCATGGGAATCGAGCCAGCATCTGCTCTATCCCCTTGCCAACCGCTACCGGCAGGGCGCCGTTACCCGGTTTCATGCCTTCAATCTGCTCCATTACCGCTACGACGCGGCGAACGGGCGCCGTTTTCTTCAGGCCTTCCCCTTTCTTTTCAGCCTGCGGTCCCCCGAGCCGGACGAAAGCTACTTCGCCTTCTGGCCGCTCGGTGGCGTGCTCAAAAACCGATTCTGGCATGACGAGATCCGCTTCGCCGCATGGCCGCTCTGGGTGCGGACCGAGAACGGCGACGAGACCTGGCATCACTTTCCCTATCCCTTCCTGCGCAGGCTCTCCGGCCCCCGCAGCGAGGGCTTCGGCCTCTGGCCGCTTTACGGGGAGGCGCACCGGGAGAACGACTATTCCCACCGCTGGGCTTTGTGGCCATTGATTTATCACTACAAGTCGAATCTCGACGAGCCGGAGCCGTACGTCCGCTTCGGGGTGCTGCCTTTCTATCACCGGGAGACGGCGCCGGGCCTGAAAAGCGAAACCTGGGCGTGGCCCTTTTTCGGCTACACGCGCGAGACGGATCCGCGTCCGGAGTATTCGGAGAATCGCTACTTCTGGCCGTTCCTTGTCCAGGGCCGCGGCGAGGAGAGGTATGTGAACCGGTGGCTGCCCCTCTTTTCCGAGGAGCGCCGTCCCGGCCGCGAAAAGAAGTGGTGGCTCTGGCCCCTCTGGAAGTCCGAGGAATTCACCGGTCCCGGCCCGAAGCGTGAACGCGACACCCTTTTGTACTTCCTTTATCGCGACGAGCGCCAGTATCTCGGACCGGAGACGACCGCGCGGCTGACCTCGTTGTGGCCGCTTTTCGGACGCTGGACCGATGGCCGGGGTCGGACGCAGCTGCAGGCCCTTGATCCGCTGACCGTCTTTTTTCCCGGAAACCGTAAGGTGAAAGAGAACTGGAGTCCCCTCTTCGCCCTCTACCGTTACGACCGGCGCGGCGACAGCCGGCGCCATTCCCTGCTCTGGGATCTGCTCGTCTGGGAACGCTCCAGCGAAGGCAACCGTTTTCAGGCCGGGCCTCTTTTCGAATGGGAGGGGGGCGGCGGGGATGGCCTTCGCTGGGAAATCCTCGAGGGATTGATCGGTTTTGATAACAATGGGGAAAGCGGCGGATTCCGCTTCCTGTGGAATGCGTTGTAAGGGGTTGCTGGAATGAACAAGCTGGGATACGGCGCAGGGAAGCGGGCATGAAAGGAAGGCAGGAATCATGAAGATGCTTTGGACAGGACTCGACTGGATCGGATCCATCGTGCGCATGACCGGGCGGACGCTGCGGCACCTGCCGCATTTGCCTCGGCAGGGGCGGCAACTTGTCGACCAGTGCCTTTTCATGGGCTATGCGACGGTCCCGTTGGTGGCCATCCTGAGCTTTTTCATCGGGGCCGTCCTCGCCCTGCAGACCGGCTACAGCCTTGTCGAGTTCGGTGCAAAGCAGTTCATCGGGACGATCGTCGGCCTCTCCGTCGTGCGGGAACTGGCACCGGTCATGACGGCGATCATGGTGACGGGACGGGTCGGTTCGGCGGTGACGGCAGAGCTGGCCTCCATGAAGGTCTATCAGGAAGTGGACGCGCTGCGGACGATGAATATCCCGCCGGAGCGCTACCTTGTCCTGCCGCGCTTGACGGCGATCCTCCTCGTCACGCCGATTCTTCTCATGGCGGCGGTGATCACCGGCTGGATGGGCGGCCAGATCGTCTGCCAGTATGTTCCCTGGATCGGACTGACCCCCGAGGCGTACTACAACTCCCTCCGCTCCGTCATGACGGTGGGCGACATCACCGACGGCCTCATCAAGTCGATTTCCTTTTCCTTCGGCATTCTTCTCATCGCGAGCCACATGGGCCTGCGGACGAGCGGCGGGCCCCGGGAAATCGGTCGGGCGGTGACGCGCGCCGTCGTCGTCTGCATTATCTTCATCCTCATTTTCGACTACTTCATCACCAACCTGCTGATCTGATGGAAACGACGGTAACAGTGGCGCCGATCGGCGTAAAGGTGGACGACCTCCGCAAAAACTTCGGTGCGCAGGAAGTGCTCCGGGAGGTCTCCCTCGCGGTGGAACCCGGGGAAATCTACGTCCTCATGGGGCCCAGCGGATCCGGCAAATCGGTCCTGCTGCGGCATGTCATCGGGCTTGAGAAGGCGGATGGAGGGAAAGTCCTGATCGGCGGCGAAGATGCTTTTGACCCCACTACCCATCAGCGGGTCCGCACGGCGATGGTCTTCCAGGCCGGGGCGCTGCTGAATTCCCTTTCCGTCTACGACAACCTTGCCCTTTATCCGCGTGAGCACCGGCTGTATCCGGAGGATCAAATCCGGGAGAAGGTGGAGCGGGTCATGCGCGCGCTCTCCATTGAAGGCTCGGAAAAGAAAATCCCCGCCGAGCTTTCCGGGGGGATGAAAAAGCGCGTGGCCGTCGCCCGCGCCATCATCATGGAACCGCAGTTGTTGCTGTATGACGAGCCCACTTCGGAATTGGACCCGATTCTTGCCGCAACCACTTCCGAACTGATCGCCACCATCGCCCGGGAGACGGGCGCGACCAGCCTCGTCGTCACGCACGACCGCGAACTCGCCCTCGCCATCGGCGATCACGTCGGTCTTCTCATGGAGGGGCGTCTTGTCTTCCAGGGAACGGCGCGGGAACTTCGGGAGAGTGCCGATCCGGCGGTGCGGGAATTTCTTAACCCTGCCATTAATCCTGACCAACCAAGATTTCGTCAAAAGGAGAATCCATCATGAACCATACCTTCGAATCCATACGCGTGGGCCTGTTTTTCGTCCTCGGCGTCGTCCTTATCTATGCCGTCTATGCAGTGA
>JAAAOD010000236.1 GCA_009908535.1 Verrucomicrobiota bacterium | reverse complement strand
GGGTGACTACGAAAATGTGATCCAGAATCATGATGATAAATATTTGGGTTAAAGGTCAGCTGCAGTGAAATACCGCGATCAACAGGACGGCACGAATAGGATCCGGAGCGCCTGGTACGGATAAATCCAGGTGATAGAAGATGATTTTGATTGTGAAGAGGTTGTTTTATTCATTGCCGCATAGTTTAATAAACCCTGCGTTCCCCGCCTATGGCCCAGGCTCCAAAAAAATTGACTATTCCTCCAAACCACTCAGTTTCCGGTTGTGCAGGCAAGTCCAACAGCCAACTCCACGGAGGAGGCCTTCCGGTCCGTTGATCCTCTTGGGGAGGCGCTACACGCCCTTCGTTTAAGCGGGACATTTTATTGCCGGTCTGAATTAACCGCACCCTGGGGAATTGATCTTCCCCCGATGAAGGATAGTTTGATTTTCCATATTGTTTGTGAAGGTTCCGCATGGGTCACCTTCAAGAACGGGGAGCGCTATGGGTTGGAAACGGGAGATTTCACCCTTTTGCCGCAGGGTCGGGGTCATGCGATTGTGGACGATCCGGATACGCCTTCGATCCATCTATTTGACTACGAGCGCCCGCTGCTCAGTCCCCGATACGAGTTTTTGGAAGTCGACGGAGGCGGGGCCAAAACGAGCCTGATTTGTGGGGTTGCTTCGGTGAAGGACCCTGCGACGCAACGGATGATCGGGTTATTACCCAAGTGCATTCAGATGAAGTCCACGAATCCAGGAAACGAATGGCTGCTTGGTTCCGTGCAGATGATGATGCAGGAAGCCCGTAGCCTCGGGCCCGGAGGAGATGCGGTCATCACCCGGGTCTCGGACATACTTGTGGTACAGGCGATCCGTCACTGGATGCGTACAGATCCCCACGCGCAGACCGGTTGGCTGGGTGCGTTGCAGGATCCTCAAGTAGGCCATGCGCTGACGTTGATTCACCGCGAGCCTACCAAACCATGGACGGTTGACAGTCTGGCTGAATCGGTCGGCGTCTCGCGATCCGGACTGGCCGCTCGCTTTACTGATTTGGTGGGGCAGCCCCCAATGACTTATCTGAGGCAATGGCGCTTCGAAGTCGCCCGAAGCTGGCTGCGTGAGTCGGACCACACGCTTGCCGAAATCGCTGAAGCCCTTGGTTACGAGAGCGAGGCCAGTTTTTCCCGCGCTTTCAAGAAAGCCACGGGGCAAACCCCGGGAAATGCAAGGAATGGAATTTTTATGGGTCGGATTGTGGCCCGAACACCCGACCCGAGTGGCAACGAACCCTTCTCTTGTCTGGGACGGTTTTTCAAGGTGTGGGTTGCGCGTTTCCTAACTTCGAATAGTTTTAACCACTCTATTGCTATGAATCTTCTCGCGCTTGTCTGGAGGATCTTCCTCTTTTGTCTTCCTGTGACGGTATTGCCGGGTCAGGCGAGGTGGTTTTTCGAGGAGTTGGCGATCTCAGGAGACGGCGGTAATGAAGTCTGTATGGAGGTTGATGATGTAGGACGGGCGCATCTGCTCCATTACGAGAAAACCCGGGCCGTAGTCGAATATGTGGTCCGTGACTGGCCAGTCCTGACCCGCGGGACGATCGTGCATGACCTCGACCAAATGCCAACGGCTCCTTCGCGCAAAGGACGGATGCTCGAAGTGGGGACTGGCCCTTCGGGTGCCGTTTTTCTTGTTTACACCACCTGTGCCGCTGATTTCGGTGCGGAATGTGACTACCCAAGCCTGCGCTACCGGGTAATGGCTCCAGACGGCACGCCGGGGGAAGAGGTGCCCCTGTTTTACGAGATTCCCGAGGCCATGGACCTGGCTGTGGATGCGGCCGGGAACGTATTTCTCCTCTACACAGAACCGCTGCTCAAGCTGGAAATCTACCGGATAACCGATGGAGCGATGCAGGAGAGTGAGTTCGTCAATCCTCCGCCGGGCTACGCGTATTCGCCGCAAAACGAGGTCTGCATCAGCTTGGATGTGGGTCCGGACGGAAACCTCCATGCCGTTCTGGAATACGGCGAGCAGGCTTTCCATGGGAACCGGGATGCGTCTGGAAACTGGATATGGCAAGCCATCCCGACAACGGCGGCAGTGGCCAGCGATTTTGATCTTGTGGCCGGTGCCGATGGAAGCCCACGACTGGCCTACCGCACGGGAGAGGCCCTCGACCGCGTGGTGTTCGCTGAGTGGGTCAACGGATCCCTCCAGGAGACGGAAGTGTTCTCAGCCCCTAACGCAGGATTCGACCTCGCGCTGGGGCATGGAGACGAGCCCCATCTTGCCATTCTGGAGCCCGGGGCTGCTGAAGGCAGGACCTGGCACCATGTCTGGCGGGACTCAGGAGGGGCCTGGCGGACGGAGGCCATTCTCGTTGATCGTTCGCTGGAGGAAGAACCAGCGGAAAGAGCGCCGAAACTCGATCTGGAGTTCGACGTCGAAGGACAGCTCCTCCTTGCCCTGGATACGGGACCTCCATTCAACAATCTCCTCCTGGGTCGGAAGGTTGCCGGCCCATGGACGACGGAAACGGTGGATCAGGGCGCGTCCGCCGTTTTCGAGTATCCGTCGCTGATGCCCGGCGGGAGGTCCGAAGTTGCCTACCGCTACAAGGGCAGTGCCACGGCAGACGAAGCCGAACTCCGTTTGGCGGCCTATGATGCGATCACCGACAGACGGAAGATCGAGACCGTCCTCTCCGGTGACAGCAACACCGGTCTCCATCCGGACCTTGCGGAGAACCCTTCCGGGCAAAGCGTCATTTCCAGCTATAGCATCGCGGATAACCGTTACCGATTCTCCCGCAGCGGGAATGTTCCTGGAGCTTGGCATACCGCGCTCATCGAGAGTCCCGAGGTCAATGACGCCGGAATCGACAATGGTCGAGGCAGCTTCATCTTCGGGCGTCTCGGGTTCCCGGAACTCGAGGTCGTTTACGAAGACGGTTCCGGTGGAATCCGCCTTGCTCGGCCCGATGATTCCGGCGAATGGCGTATCCATCCTCACAATCCTCTGCCTGCGGGACAGAGCTATCGGTTTCACGGAGCCGTGGGTCGGAAGGAAGCGCCGGAGGACGAAATCTATGTTCTCTACGGCCGGGGAAACCTCTCCCTTCGGATGGCAATCTGGAATGGCGAGCAGTGGGCGGTTGATGAAGAAATCCGTTTTATTCCGGAGAGTGGCGGAAACTCCATTGCCGTGGCGGATCTACCCGGTAATTTCATCGATACGGCCACGCTGGTATGGGATCACGCAAGTCATGTTCCCGTAGTGGTGTGCAGCAAATCGGTTACCCCGACCCGTTCCCCGATTTACATCATCCGGCGTGAGGGAGCGGATTTCACAACCAGTCTCTGGAAGATTTCCCAGCTCGCTGAGCCGGACTACGGCGTCTCCGAGCTGCAGGCACATTTCGGGGTGTCCAAGCAGATCGTTGCTTATGGCGGGTTTTTACGTCCGCTCGAAGTCCTGATCCGGGAGATTGGAAAGACGGCGTGGACCCGCGATCCCGTTCCTGGGGCGACGCTTGCAGGCTTCGGTCTTTCGCTTTCGGCGGCCGAAGATCGGCTCTGGCTGGCTTATCCTCAGCGGGATCCGCTGACGGGCGAGGCATCTCTGCAGCTCGCCTACCGATCCCTTCAAGGGTCCGTCGACCGGCTCGATGGCCCTCAAGACTACGGTGCCGCTCCGGTTGTCGGTTACAACCTGCCTTCGCCCTGCGATTTTCGCCCGGACGTGAGATCCGCAGGGTTGCGGGGCCGCGGAGCTCTGCCATCCGTGCGGGCGGGGCACGAGGCTGGCGCTCCGCTCGGGACCGAGCGTGAGCTCGACCTGCTCCGGGCGCTTCGCGACCGCCTGATCGAAACCGAGCGGGGAAGGACTTGGGTCGATCGTTATTATCAACACAACGACGAAGCCGCCCGGCTTGGTATCGAGAACCCGTATCTTCTTTTCCGGCTATATCAAGTGATGAAAAACCTGGAACCCGGTCTGCGTGAACTGGTTGCGGACGAGGAAGAAAAGGTCGAGATCGGTGCTGCCACGGTTCAGATGGCCGATGAAGTACTGGACGAACTGCGGGGCCTGGGTTCTCCACAGCTGCAAAATACGATCGATTCTCTGCGTTCAGAAGTGGGGCCGCTCGGGGATCTTGCGGGTAAGGGGTTAATGGAGGTTGCCAAAGATGTCGGGGTCGTTCGGCCCTCCCGCGTGGAGTTGGAAGGCGTCGGCATCGTCGATGGACGGATCGCGATTCGTGCGCGAACGGACGAAGGCTACGAATACGTGCTTCGTCGACGATCCCTGCTCGAGGGCGGCGTTTGGGAGGATGTGCCCTCCTTCGACCTCGAGGAAAAGGAATCCGGGATTTTTGAATGGACCGACGAAACCCCCTTGGAGGAGGCTCCGTTCTTCTATTACCTCGAAGCGGTTCCCGCCGAACCCGCTCCCACGCAATAGACAAGCGATCCCAGCGAGCGCAACGGGCAAGCGATGGAAAACACCGGGAACGGCATCGACCCCGTCCCTTCCGAAGATGAACCCCCTCGTCATCATCGACTGAGCCGGCAGCCATCGCCATCAGCGGCGGTCAGTCCTGTAGAAAACCTGGCGTAAAAATATTATCAATACGAAAGAGGTAAAAGAGCTTTTCTTGCCAAACCGTTACAAAAATTACTGTCTTCCACCGAGGCTGCGTTATCAGGTAGAACGAAAGGAAACAGCGGAGGGAAGATGGGACGAATTTCTGTGATTAAGGCGACCCTGAATGGAGACAAGGGGGGAGCAGCCGGCAGGGTATTACTTGGAAGCGCGGCACTGGGATGGATGGTGGCAATGCCGATAAGGGGAGCCGCTGAGGAGCAACAGCTGGCTGATATCGAAGCCCTGATGGGGGAGAAGGTAGTTGACTCAGAAAAGTCGCGAGAGCGCTTGTTCGAAGTACCGGTCAGTTCGTACCTGTTCAAGGAGGCGGACATACAATTTGCGCCGGTGGATTCGGTACCGGAGCTGTTACGATATGCACCGGGACTGCACGTGATGAGAGCGACGAATGGTGTGTGGGGGATCGGAATTCGTGGAATGAACCTGGCCTACCTGGGTCGTTTCACCTTCACCGTTGATGAGCAGAACATATATTCGACCCTGTATTCCGGTATTTTCGGCAGCGAGCACGACCTTTTGATGGACGACATTGCCTCGGTTGAGGTGGTGTACGGACCCGGCGGCGGCCTTTGGTCGACAAATGCCATGAACGGCATGGTCAATGTGGTATTGAAGACCGCCTTTGAGACGGAGGGCTCGGTCGTGAGACTCTCCGGAGGCAACATGAACCGGATGCTGTCCGCCCGGCATGGCTGGAGTCTTGGAACTCAGTCAGCGGCCCGGGTTTATTTTAAAGCAGGTCATCGGGAGGCCAGTCGGGAGACGGCTTTTTTTGAGGATGACTGGACGACGCTGCGAGTCGGATTCCGGATGGATACCCGACCGACAAGGAACGATCTCTGGAGTATTTCCGGGGAAGCCTACAGTTCTGATCTTGGTTTTGGCCGGAAGGAGTTTGATTTAAGGCGTGGAGGCATTATTGAAGATACCACATCCGAGAAGCAATGGGGGGCGAACACGCAGGTCAAGTGGACACACCAGCGTGCCGATGGAAGTGGGTTTGCAATTCGGGCCTTTACCGGATACACGGAGTTTGACTCGGCCTTTGTGGCCTTTGAACTCGGGGTAATTGGCCTGCAGGGAAGCGGAACCTTCCATCTCTCTGACCAGCACAACCTTGTTTTCAACATCAGTTCGACGGTGGACCTTGAGAGAGTCGAGGGGGTGGGCAACACCGAATTTACCTTTGATGAAGACACCAACGCTCTTTCTCAGGCTGGATTCGAACACCAGTGGGATCTTATGAGGGACCGCGTCGAGCTCTCGTGGGGACTGACCGCCCGGCACGAAACGGTCATCAACGAAACCGCCATTCTTCCCTCTCTGCGGCTGCTTTACCGGCCAACGAATACAACGCGGCTCTGGATCTCCTGGGCGCGAGGATCGCGAAGCGTCCCGATAGGAATGAACGAAGTCAGCCAGTTGGTTTACCGGGTTCAGAAAGTTCCGGTCGTGACCGTGCCGACACCGGCGGGACCGGTAGAATTGGAAGACTTGGTGGTTATCGCGGAAAGCGATGGAACGATCCGTAATGAAAAACTGGATGCATTTGAACTTGGATTCCGCCAGCAGCTCGGGGAAGGCGTTTCTTTGGGAGGAGCCCTGTTTTATAATCGATACAAAGATTTGTTCGGATCGGTCAGTCATCCGGGAAGCTCTGGAACCGCCCCGACGCCGGTCCTTCAGGCAGAAAAGCCCTATCTCCTAAGCGAAGTGGCGGTAGCTAACGTGGCTGACGGGGATTCCGTTGGTGGGGAAGTGTTTCTTGAATGGAAGCCGCATTCCCGGTTCCAGGCAACGGCGACCTACGGATACCTGCACAACAGAATGGATCCGATAGTTGATATCCCTTCGGAGAGAATTGATCCGGTCAGTGCGGGATTCCTGCAGAATGTGGTCGACCGGAGTGCTTTTATGCTGGAAGAGGGTGCCCCGAAGCATCTGGCAACCCTGTGGATTCAGCAGCGCTGGAGCGATGACTGGCAGGCGGACCTTACAGTCCGCTTCTCCAGCCATTTCAAAAACCTGACCAGCGGGCAGGAGGAGATTTTGCAATCGGATGGCCGCCTGACGTGGTTTGCCCGCGACGGCCTGCGGGTATCCCTGGTCGGAAGAAACCTTTTAAAGGCAGAGACAACCGAGGAACTGAACGGGTTCCTCGGCGAACACAGCGCACAGCCCCGGGAATGGTATCTGGAGGTCCGGTGGGAATTCTAACTGGCGAACCTGAAGGAATGTACCACTCCGGAAAAAAACAGACAATTTCCCGCTGGGGCCTCGTTCTACTGATGTGCCTGGCCGTGGCGCAGGTTGTCCAAGGGCAGGCTCTCCGGGAGAATGACATCAAGGCGAGGTTCCTGATCAGCTTTACCAAATACGTGGAATGGCCCGATAACGGGGTGACGGAGGAAACGGTCATCGGTGTCCTCGACAACCCGGTTTTTTTTGAGACGCTGCAGCGGCAATGTACCCGCCAGCAGGAACGGGGAAAGGAAGTGAAAGCCCGCCTTGTTTCCGGAGCCGATCCGCTGGACAGTATCGACGTTCTATTCATTCCGCGCGACAGCGAACCATCTCCGGATATTTGGCAACGGGCGTTGAAATCGGGGATTCTCCTTGTCGGCGAAAACCGGGGATTCCTTGAAAGGGGAGGCATGATCGAATTTCGCCTCATTCGGAATAATGTCCGGTTCCTGATCAATTTACAATCAATTGAAAAAGCCAATCTCCGTATCAGTTCAAAACTTGCTCGGCTGGCTGAAGACTAGGAGCTTAAGCCGTTTGAATTGCGACATCCGCAGTTTATTTCTACATGGCTCGGTTTCGCGTAAGATCACCCTCATTACCGCGATTTCGAGCCTGGTGACCCTCGTCCTGCTGACGAGCGTTATGCTTTGGCGGGACTGGAGTGGTTTTTATGACCGGAAGGAGGAGCAGCTGGCCACCATGGCCAGGTTGGTTGGAGCGAACGCCACCGCGGCGATCGAATTCATGCATTTTGAGGATGCCCAGGAGCTGGTCGACTCTCTTGGAATCGAAAATGACGTATCCCTCGCGGTCATCTACAACGCAAACGGGGAGCCGATGGTCACCTTTTCACGCTCCGGGGCCGCCCCTCCCTTCCCTATCCCCGATTTCCGTGGCAGCCGCAAGCTGCGCGACGAACTGTATTACGTCCATGATATCGAAGAGGACGGCGTTTTAATCGGCTCGGTGCTTGTCGCCCTCGCCGGAAGTGAGCTCAAGCAACACTTCCTGGGAAGTGTCGTCCTCGCGATCAGCTTGTTCCTGGCGGGCATCCTGCTGACACTGATGCTCTCCTCGCGACTGCAATCGGTCATTACTTCTCCGCTACAGAATCTATCCGCCCTGGCGCAGAAAGTTTCGAAGGACCAGAATTACAGCCGCAGGGCATTGAAAGAATATGATGACGAAGTCGGCTCCCTGGTGGAAAGCTTCAATTTCATGCTCGACGCGGTCCACCGCCGCGAGCAAGCGTTAAGCGCAAGTCACCGCGACCTCGAACGCAAGGTTGCCGAACGGACAGCCCAACTCCGTGAAGCCATGGAGGAGGCGCAATCGGCATCCCGTGCAAAAAGTGAATTCCTCGCGACCATGAGCCATGAGCTCCGGACCCCTATGAACGCCATCCTGGGGTTGACCAGCATACTCAAGGATTCCGATTTGGACAAGGAGCGTCGCGGTTATATCAAGGTTATACGGGAAAGTTCCGACACCCTGCTCGGGCTGGTGAACAATGTCCTTGATTACTCGAAGATCGAGTCGGGAAAACTCGAGCTGGAGCAACATCCGTTTGAGCTGCTGGGCTGCATCGAAGGAGCGATGGACCTTGTATGCGCGCAAAAGTCCCAAAAGCCGGTTCTCCTGGTGTCCGATATTGACCCGAATCTACCCTCCTTGGTCATCGGCGATGTGACCCGCTTGCGCCAGATCTTAGTCAACTTGATTGGAAACGCGATGAAGTTTACGGACGTCGGTCATGTCCGCGTCACGGCCGAATGTCTCGAAGGGGATGAGGGCTGGATTCGCTTTTCCGTTGCCGATACCGGAATCGGAATATCCAAAAATCGCCAAAACCGTCTGTTCAAGTCATTCAGTCAACTAGACTCCTCCACGACGCGGAAATTTGGCGGAACCGGTCTCGGACTGGCCATAACGAAGCGGCTGACAACCGCACTGGGTGGATCGATTGAGGTGGAAAGCGAGCTTCATCAAGGCAGTACCTTTACCGTCCATCTGCCGCTTGAGGCTTCTTCTGACTCGGAACCGGTTGCAGGGCCTCCGCCCTGGAGCCTCGAGGGGAATCCTGTCATTGCCCTGCTGGATTTTCCCGAACCCGCTGCAGCCTCCCTGCAACGTCTGTTCCTTCATTGGGGAGGCCGTGTCACAGAGAATTCCAGTGCGGAAGCAACGCTTGTGTTGATCAATCAACTCGATAATGAGGTTGTGGACCCTCCAGCTAAAATTGCTGCCTGTGCTCTGCCTGCCACAGTTCCCCAAATCGTTGTCAGCAATGCGTTCAACGCCTCCGCAATGCAAAAGCACAGCAATTGTCAAGTGGTGACCGTTCCTGTACACCTTTCCAAGCTGCGGCGCGTCATCCGGACGGCTCTTGGCGGCCAGCAGACCTTTCCCCCGATTCGGGATGACGATGGCTGGGACGCCGACTTCTGCGCTTTTGTCCAAACCTTACGGATCCTCCTTGCCGAGGACAACATGGTCAACCAGAAGGTTTTCCAAGTTATGATGGGGAAACTGGGCCTCGAGGTGGATATGGTATTTTCCGGTAATGAAGCCCTTCTTTCTGTTGAGCGCCAGCAATACGATATTATTTTCATGGATTATCAGATGCCGGAAATGGACGGTATAGAGGCGACGCGACACATTCGGGAGCAGGTCGGGCAGAACAATCAACCCTGGATCATCGGATTCAGCGCCAATGTTCAGCAGGAATGCGTCCGTGACATGCTGGCTTGCGGTATGAACGACTACATCGCCAAACCCATCAAACTCCTCGATATCCGGCGCTCGATTGCGCGCCATGTTCAGGAACGCAATAAGCAATCCACCAATCCTTCGTTGCCCTCTTGAGGAAGGTGGCGGCTCGCCCCGGTTACCCTGTAGACCGCCTCGGTCAATCACCTCCGCCGCTCTCGCAGAAAGGCTTGACAACGATGGCTAATGTGTCCAATAAGTTGTGTTTATCATTTGAATTTACAATCTTTTTACACTAATCATTGTCTCTTCAAAAAAAGCTGGTAGCATGCGACACACCCCCCGTCTTCTTATCACGGCCCTCCTGGGCTTCGGATTGCTTTCCCCTGCCCTCACGGGTCAGATCGCCATTGGAGGTCCATGGGGGGCGGACGCGGAGGGCTCCGTGGCCAATCGCTCGGGGACTTCCGGAGCCGGGGGCCCGTTCAACTTTGGCAACTCGGAAGCTTCTGGCGGAGAGGGCGTTCTCTCGGACAGCGCGACGCTCAACGAGGCCCGCGGAACCTTCAGCAGCTCGGTGACATTGCTGGACGATCTCACTGCCTTCGCATCGATTTCCACGCGGGCCGAGACCTTCGAAAACGCCACCGTTCGAGGGAGTGCGAGGGCTGTCGACACCTTCTCGTACAATGGCGCAGCCGCAGCGGAGTTCAGTGTGGACATCAATTTGAGCGGTTCCCTCGAGAATACCCCCAATGATCCGTCTCCGGTTGCCGGAAACTTTGCGGAGGCCTACGCCATTCTCGGCACGGAATCCCTGTCTTATGATCTCATCGTTTTCGGCATTGGTGAAGTATGGTTACCGGCGGATTCCGTGCTGGATCTTCAACAAACGCAAAGCACAGAGATTTTGAGCGGGACCCTCACCTTCACCGTCGACCCCGGCCAGACTTTCACCATATTTGCCACCGGCACATCCCGCATGTACGGCGAAAATGGCATTGCGGACGCATCGAACACGGTGTCCGCGGGTTTCTCCGGCGGTCCCGTATCCGAACTCAGCCGGGTCAGCCCGGTTCCGGAGCCGAAAGCCTTCGCTCTTGCCTTGGGCCTCGGGGCCGTCGGCATCCTCCTTCTCCGTCGCCGTAGCTGATTTTATCCGCCCCATTCTCGGGGCGCTCCCGCTAAATCACGGCGGTCAGCCCGCCGTCGGCGAAGACCATCTGACCGTTGATGTAGGAGGACGCCGGGGAGGCGAGGAAGACGGCCAGCCCGGCCAGTTCGGAGGGCTGTCCCCAGCGACCGGCGGGGGTTCGGCCGCAGATCCATTCGTTGAACTGCGGATCCTCCTTCAGCTTTTTCGTCATCTCGGTCTCGAAATAGCCGGGTGCGATGGCGTTGACCTGGATGCCCTCGGAGGCCCACTCCCCCGCCATGGAACGCGTGAGCATGCGTAATCCTCCCTTCGCGGCGGCATAGTTGCCAGTCGTCGGGCGCGCGAGGTCGCTCATGAGCGAACAGATATTGATGATCTTGCCCGAGCCCTGCGCATGCATCCCCTCGACAACGCTGCGCGCGACGAGGAAGGCCGCCGTCAGGTTGACGTCGAGGACCGCCTTGAATTCGGCCAGCGGCATGGAGGCCAGTGGATGGCGACGCTGCACGCCGGCGTTGTTGACGAGGATGTCGATGTTCCCGTGGCGTTGGGCCAGGCGTTTCACCGCCTCCTCAACCTGTTCTTCATCGGTGATATCGAACACCGCGGATTCAATTTCCAGGCCCTCCGCGCGAAGTTTTTCCGCCTGTTCCTCGACGGCCTCCCGGGAGCGGCCGTTGAGAACCACCCGCGCACCGGCGGAGGCAAGTCCGATCGAAATGGCCAGACCGAGGCCCCGGTAACCGCCCGTCACAAGGGCCGTTTTGCCGTGCAGTCCGAATTGTCGCGTCAGATAATCCTCATGCATCATTCGTCTCCGTTGAATTGCAATATGCCTTTTAAAAGTCCGCTTTCCGGCGTGAGCCAATTTTCCACTACATCGGGAAAGTCACGGGCCGGCGTCCGGTGGGTGATCCACTCCGCCGTATCCACGTTTCCATTCTCGATGGCGGAGAGGACGGAGGCAAAGTCACGCCCGACTGCGTTGCGGGAAGCGAGAAGGGAAAGCTCCCGTCCATGGAAAAGCGGATCGTCGAAGGAAATCCGTTCCCGGACAATGCCCACCATGACCACCTTGCCCCCATGCGCCGCAAGCTCGATGGAGGTTTCCATCGAAGCCGCGTTGCCGGTACAATCCCAGACGATTTCCGGCGGCTCGCCAAGGGAGGCGAAAAGATCCTCGGCAGCGGTTTCTCCCGCGGTTCGTACAAAGGTCGACAAGTCCGGAACGAGCCGCCGGGCCCGCTCCAGTCTCGTTGCGGAAACGTCCACCATCGTCACCGCCAGTCCCCGCAGCACCGCGAATTGCGCCGCGGCAAGGCCGATCGGCCCCGCCCCCACAACCACGGCGGTTTCATCGCCGACCGGATCCACCCGGCCGACCGCGTGGTGGCCGATGCAGAGCGTCTCGACGAGGGCGAGGCTTTCCGTGCCTGCCTCGGCGGGATGAAGCAGACGGGCCGGAAGCAGCAGCCGCTCCACCATGCCGCCATCGCAATGGACGCCCAGACAACGCGTGGAGGCGGCACAGTTTGTTTTGCCCCTTGCGAAGGCGCGGTCTCCCGGCGTGGAAAGGTACGGCTCCACCGCGCAACGCGTTCCCGGGCGGAGGGAATCGACCCCCGGCCCGACGTCCTCGACTTCGACACCCAGTTCATGACCGAGGATCCGCGGGTACGCAAAAAAAGGCTGCCGCCCGTGAAAAGCGTGGATGTCCGTTCCGCACAAGCCGACATGGCGCACACGGACGAGAACTTCCCCCTCCCCCGGCTTTCCGGGATGAGGCACCTCAACAGTTTCGAACAAACCGGGTTTTGTCAGTTGGATCGCGAGCATGGCTTTCCTTTTCCCTCAGCGCATCCGGCTCGGGGAACCCCAGATATCCGCTTCGGAGCCCATCGCCTCCAGTAGCGGGCGCGTCACTTCATCAAGTTCATGGATCTGCTCCTCGTCGAGCCGGATCGAAAGCGCCTCCCGGTTCCGCTCCAGCTGCTGACGGGAACGGACGCCCACAAGGACGATGCGCACCGCCGGTTGCTGCATGAGCCATGCCAGCGACATCGCTCCCATTTCCATGCCGTAGGCATCCGCGCATTTCCGCAGCCGGTCAATGGTTGCAAAGGTAAGCTCCTCGCAACCGCCCTCCCCGTGCCGCGCCATGGGACGGTCCCCGCTGAAATGCCGGCTGCGCGCCCGCTCCGGCGGTACTTCCTCCGGCGAAGAGAATTTACCGGTCAGCAGTCCCTGCAGAAGCGGACTGTAGGCGATCACGCCCATTGCGTTTTCCAACAGCAACGGGACGATCTCCTTTTCGATGCCCCGGGCCAGAAGCGAATAGGAGAGCTGGTCCGTCGTTTGCGCTCCGCCTTCTTTCAGCCAATCCCCAAGGTCCTTCGGTCCGAAATTACATACGCCGAAGGTGCGGATTTTCCCCTCCTCCCGCAGTCGCGCGAATTCTTCCACCGTCGCCTCCAGCGGCACCTCCCAATTCGGCCAGTGCACCTGCAGCAGGTCGATCGTCTCGGTCCCGAGCCGCCGCAGGCTCGCTTCGCAGGAACGCCGCAAATCCCGCGGCGCAAGGTCCGCCCGGCTCACCTTCGTCGCAATCACCGCCTCTTCGTGCCGCCCCGCAAGGGCGCGCCCGAGGAATTCCTCTGAAGTCCCCCCACCGTAGGCCGGGGCGGTGTCGAAAAAACGGATCCCCGCGTCCAGCGCCGCATGAATCGCATCCACCCCTGCCTTCTCGTCCTGGTCACCCCACATCTTCGCGTCCCCCAGCGCCCAGCAGCCGATGCCCAGGGGACACGCCCCCAACCCTTCAACGCGTTTCATAATTATGAATCGAGCGGGAAAGGAACGCTTCTGTCAAACCTCGAACAGGCGGGATTCGCGGTCTTTCCTCGGCGGTGAAGAAACGGGCAAAGCGGCATGTCGACGGTTCCCCCACCGACACAGCCATTCTCCGGTCCAAGACATCAAGCTACCTGCCGCTCCCCGATCAGCTTCTCGGTCTCCTCCGCACCGTCGTAGCCGCCTGGTAGTAGTGGCAAAGTTCCCGCCTACTCCTGAAAAATGGCCACCCCCTCCGAACCGGAGGAATCCCGCCATGCCCGATACATTCCCGTGGTGTTGAACGGCAGGGAAACGAAACCCGAAGCATCCACGGCGACAAGGCCGCCGCGACCGTCGATTTCGGCAAGGGAAACGTGCATGACATGTTCCGTGGCCGCGGAGAGGCTTTCCCCCCGATAGCGCATACGTGCGGAAATATCGTGGGCCACCACCGCCCGGATAAATTCTTCCCCGTAACCGGTGCAGGAAACCGCGCAGGTGGCGTTGTCGGCGTAGGTTCCGGCCCCGATGAGCGGGGAATCGCCGATGCGCCCGTACTCCTTGTTGGTGAGTCCGCCGGTCGAGGTGGCCGCGGCCAAGTTCCCGCGGGAATCCAGCGCCACCACGCCGATGGTACCCGTCTTTTCCGATTCATGATCGTCGTGGTCGATCACAGCGCACCGTCGTTCCCGCGCCTTCGCAAGCTGCTCCAGCCGCTCCGCCGTCGTAAACCATCCGGGATCCACAAGGTCCGCTCCCTGCTGCGCGGCGAACGCTTCCGCTCCAGCGCCGGCAAGAAAAACGAACGGAGAGCATTCCATCACTTTCCGGGCCAGCGAAACAGGATTCCGGACCGTGGAAAGGCCCGCCACCGCACCCGCGCGGTGCCGTTCTCCTTCCATAATGGCAGCGTCCAATTCATGTTTTCCCTCCGCGGTCAGTACCGAACCGCGCCCGGCATTGAACAAGGGACAGTCCTCGAGACAACGGGCGCCCGCTTCCACGGCGTCAAGGGCACACGCTCCCTCGGCGAGGAGCCGCCAGGCAGCCTCGCGGGCTTCCTCGAGAGCTGTTCGGTAGGCCCGCTCCTTTTCCGGAGTCAAACGATCCCGGAGGATGGTCCCGCTGCCGCCATGCAGGGCGACCGCGATGGGGGATGCTGCGTCTGGGTCCATAAGGGATGATTCCGGGCTAAATCCAAGTGGCACCGTTTCCATCCACGCAAGTCGCAAATGCGCCGGTCAGTCCTTCGTCGGCTTGCGAACCAAGGCCATTCCCGGTATGCTCATCGACATGCGCGATCTTCCCTCCTTCCTTCCCCTCCTCGCCCTTCTGCCCTTGCTTACCGCCTGTACCACCAGTCGGCCTCCCCTGCCGACGGCCGATTCGGTGGACCTTGACCGCTTCATGGGGGCGTGGTTCGTGCAGGGATACACCCCGATTCTGGTCGATGGAAACGCGCACAACGCCGTCGAGCATTACTACCGCGTCGAAGACGCCCGCATCGCCACCACCTACCAGTTCCGCAAGGGCGGCTTCGACGGAGACCTGAAAACCTACACACCCACGGGCTTCGTCGAGGATGATCCCTCCAACGCACGCTGGCGTATGCAGTTCATCTGGCCCTTCAGAGCAAAATACGTCATCTTGTATTTATCCGACAACTACGAGCATACCGTTATCGCCCATCCGAATCGCAAGTACGCCTGGATCATGTCCCGCGACCCGCAGATGGACGAGGCGACCTACCGAAAGCTTGTCGGGCGCCTCGCCGCCGCCGGCTTCGATCCCGAAATTCTTCAGCGCGTCCCCCACGATTGGAGTCGTGAGCCGCAACGGCGGAAGCTCATCGAGGAAACCGGTACTCAGCAGCCTTTCGCAGAAGCCTTTTCGTCCCAGTGAGATCCTCGCTCCTCGCCCTTACCGACGGACCATACCAAAATCCAAGGTCTGACCCCTTTGGCTGGAGCGAGCGATGGGATTCGAACCCACGACATCCACCTTGGCAAGGTGGTGCTCTACCAGCTGAGCTACGCTCGCCTGTGATAAAAGAAAAAACCGTGCTTTGGACGGGCCGCGAGTCAACCCCTTTCCGGCGGCGCGGGCAAATTTCTTTCAACCATCCTGAAGGGTTTCCTCACCCACGGGGACCTCGTGGTAAAGGGCTTCCATGATTTCGCCGATGAGGTAAATGGAGCCGGTGGCGACAATGGTTTCGCCGGGGGTGCCGGCGTGGCCGATGCCGGGCGCGGGGAACAGTTCGCGCACAGAGCTGTAGCAGACGGGCCCGTTGTAGCTGGCGGGAATTTTCCGGTGCAGCACCTCATGGGAGCAGGCCCGCGGCTGGCGCGGCACGAGCAGGTGAAGCTCGCGGGCGTAGGGAGCGACCGCCGGGATCAGGGCCTGCGCCCGGACTTCGCCGAGGGTTCCGGTGAGGATGACCAGCTTGTGTCCGAGGGTCTGGACGAGATCGTAAAGGTTCTTCTTCAAAAACTCGATACCCTCTGGATTGTGGGTGGCGTCGAGGATGAGGTGCCGGTCCGCCAGTTCGTGGCTTTCCCAGCGCCCGGCCCAGCTCACTCTATCGAGGCCGGAGCGGATCCCTTCTTCGCCGAGGGCAAAACGGTGGCGGAGCTGGCGGGCCGCCGTCATGGCGGCGGCGGCGTTGCGGCGCTGGTAGTCGCCCGAAAGGGAGGTTTGCGGGAGATGGCCGCCATCCTCGGCGACAGCGTCGGCCACTTTGACCAGAGGGGAACCGCGTTCGGCAGCGACCTCGGCGATGACGGCCTCTGCCTCCGCGGGCAGGAAGCCCATGACGACGGGTTTTCCGGGCTTGATGATGCCCGCCTTCTCGCGGGCGATCTTGCCAAGGGTGTCCCCGAGAATGTCCGTATGGTCGAGGCTGATGGAAGTGATGATGGAAACGTCGGGCTCCACGACATTGGTGGCATCGAGCCGTCCGCCGAGGCCGGTCTCGATGATGGCCACGTCCACCGGCTCCTCGGCAAAGCGGAGGAACGCCATCCCGGTCATGAATTCGAAAAAGGTCGGATGGTACCCGGCTTCCTCGGCCTCCATCGCCTCGGCGACCGGCCGCAATTTTTCACAGTAGCGGATGATGGATGCGCGGTCGAGAAGGCGGCGGTTCACCTGGATGCGTTCGCCCTGGTAAATGAGGTGGGGCGAGGTGAAAAGGCCCGTCTTATATCCCGCCGCGCGGAAAATGGATTCGAGCATCGCGCAGGTGGAGCCCTTGCCGTTCGTGCCGGCGACGTGGATCACCGGGTATTTTCGTTCCGGATGCCCGAGGCGTTCGACAAAGCGCCGCATCCGATCGATGCCGTAGATCGCTCCCCGGTACTTGAGACTGTAAAGGTAATCCCGTACCGAGGCGTATTCGCGCTGCCGTTTTTTCATGCCGGGACGAAGAGCGCGTGCAGGAAGGTGATGATGCGCTCCCGCAGTTCGTGCCGGGGCACGATCTGGTCGATCAAACCCCGGTCGAGAAGGAATTCCGCGCGTTGGAAACCCTCCGGCAATTCCTCGTTCGTACCCTCCTTGATCACGCGCGGACCGGCGAAACAGATCAAGGCTTCGGGCTCGGCGAGAATGAGGTCCCCGAGGGTGGCGAAACTGGCCGTCACCCCGCCGGTGGTGGGATGGGTCAGCACGGAAATGAAGGGCAGGCGCGCTTCGCGAAGCCGCGCCAGCGCGGCGCTGGTCTTGGCCATCTGCATGAGGCTGTAAATTCCCTCCTGCATGCGCGCTCCGCCGGAGGCGCTGACAATGACAAGGGGGCAGCCGCGTTCCAGCGCCCGCTCAATGGCAAGGGTGATCTTTTCGCCCACCGCGGAGCCCATCGAGGCCCCGCCGAAGCGGAAATCCATCACGGCGAGACTGACGGCAATCCCGCTCATCTTTCCCATGCCGCAGATGACCGCTTCCTTGAGTCCGGTCTTTTTCTCGTAGCCGTCCAGGCGCTCCTGGTAGGGCTTGGTATCGACGAAGCCGAGTGGATCCACCGAGGCGATACCGGCATCAAACTCCTCCCAGCTGTCCTCGTCGACCAGCGAGCCGATCCGACGCGGGGCGTCGAGCGGAAAATGGTAGCCGCTTTTCGGGACCACCCTGAGGTTTTTCTCCAATTCGCGGGTAAAGACAAGCTCGCCCGACTTTGGACATTGCGTGTACAAGTCCTTGGGGATGTCCTTCTTCTTTACCGGAGAAATCGTTGAATAGGTAGGCTTGGAAAAAAAACGCATGATACCGCTGCGGGATAAACGGAAGAGGTAAACTCACCCGTGAGCCAGCGTAAAGGCGGAAATACGACGGGCCCCTCCGGCCCGCAGGGCCTCCGCACAGGCGGCCAGGGTCGCCCCCGTGGTCAGGACATCATCAATGAGGACAAAGGGGTCCTGCGGTGGCATTGGTCTGCGGCAGACGAAAGCGCCCCGCATATTTCGCTTCCGTTCCTCCCGCTGCAGGCGGGTCTGGCTGGGGGTGGCGCGGGTGCGCTCAAGGAGCGACGAGGTCCTCGTCCGCGGCCAGGCCATGGCCACCGCCTCGGCGAGGAGGTCGGCCTGGTTGTACCCGCGCTTGCGCAGGCGCACGGCATGCAGGGGCACCGGGACCAGCACCCGCCCGGCGAACAGTTCCGCCCCCCCCTCCATCCCGGCGAGCAGGCGGACCAGCTCCGGACGAAGATAGCGCCCATTTTCGTATTTCAGGCACTGCACAAGGCGCGCGCCCGTGGCCCGGTACCGCAGAAGGGAACCAACATCGTCCAACGGCGGGGGTTGCGCGCGGCAACGCGCACACCGGCGCTCCGGCGGGCCGTGTTCGGGAAGCGGGCATCCGCAACCGCGGCAGTAGGCCCCCTTCATGGGGATGTAGCGGCGTCGGCACGACAGGCAGGTGAAGCCGTCCAAGATCGATGGAAGGACATCACCACAGGCGATGCAGGTTCGCGGGAAGGCCGTATCAAGTAACGCGTTCCAGAGAAACCGGACTTTTTCTTTGGGTTTGCTGCCAGGAGACATAAAGGGCAACCGCAAGGCTGCCGAGCATGACGAGGGCGGCCGTGCCGTCGACCACGCCCTCCGATCCCCAGAAACGGCTTCCCGTTCCACCGCCGACTTCTACCGCTTGTGACCAGATCCCGCGCGCAAAGACCCAGCCCGCATGTAAGCCCATGCAGGCGACAAGAGAGCGGGTGCGCAGGAAGACGAGGCAGAGGACGATCCCGACAAGGAAAAGGTTCAGAAAGTAGGTCGGCTCGGCATGGAAGAAGACGCTCACCGACTGTTGCGCGGCCACCCACAGCCCCGCCCACCATGCGAGCGGCTCGGTGGGCGTGTGCATTACGCCTTTGAAGTGAACCGAGGCGAAAACCAGCGAGGAAAGCAGAATGGCAAGGTGGGGACGCAAGGCGGTGTAAACCATCCGAAAGAGCATCCCTCGGAAAATCGCCTCCTCGAGGAAGCCGATCAGCAAAGCGCCCACCATTGCCTCGATCAGCAATCCGGCCACGTTGAGGAGGCTGAACGGCATTGCGGGCTCGATCCCCAGGAAGAGGGTCTGCGCGCCCATGACAAGGCCGAGGGTCCCGAGGCCGAGAAGGAAAAAGCCGTTGAAGAGACGGCTCCCGCCTTTGCTCCATGAGAAGCCGAACCGACCCCAGAGTCCGCAGGCCGTGATCAGCCACACCAGCGCGACGGCCGTCGTCAAAAGCCGCACGCGGTCGACGTAACGACTGAGGGGATGCCGTTGCAGGTAGGCGATCATTCCCTCGCCCGAAGGGTCGGCGGGAATCGCCTGAATGGCGTGATAAATTACCGGGCCGAAGATCCCGGCGACCAGAAAAGCTCCGAAATAAACCCCGAGGAACCATGCCACCCCGCGCCAGCTGAACTGGTCGACGGTAAGATGGAAGAGGATGAAGAATCGGTCCCGGCGGTTCCGCATAGGACAACTGTCTCTAAACGGAAATACGCCGGGATCAATCTTCCATTCCGCCTACAGGCGCGGAATCGTCAGGCCGCCGTCGATCAGGACGACCTGGCCGGTCGAATACGGGAAAGCACCGGTGGCGAGCGCGGCCACGGCCTTCCCGCTGTCCTCCGGATAGCCCCAGCGCGGCGTCACGCAGAGCCCCTCCTCGATCAACTTGTCGTATTTCTCGCGCACCCCGGCGGTCATATCGGTCTGCGTCACGCCCGGGCGGATCTCATAGACCGGCAGGTCGTGCGGTCCGAGGCGGGTCGCGAACAACTGCGTGGCCATGCTCATGCCGGCCTTGGCCATGCAGTATTCACCGCGGTTGATGGAAACGACGGTAGCGGAGATCGAGGAAACATTGATGATACCGCCCTTGAAGTCCGCGTCCGCCTCCTTCTGCTCGATCAACCAGCGGGCGGCCGCCTGACTGAGGAAAAAGGAGCCGCCAAGGTTGGTGTTGACCACCCGCTGGAAGCTTTCCTCGGTCATTTCCAGAAGGTCGAGACGCTCCTTCGGCGCCACGCCGGCGTTGTTCACAAGCCAATTCAACCGGCCGAAGCGGGCGCGCACGCCATCGAGCATGGACTTGCGGCTGTTCGCGTCGCCGATGTCGCCCCGGACATAGGCGACCTCGGCGCCGGCGGCCTTGAGGGCGTCGAGCGGCTCCGCGATCTGTTCCTCCGGACGCATGCCGTTGATGCCGAGGTCGAAGCCCTTTTCAGCGAGGGCTTTGGCGATGCCGAAGCCGATGCCGCGGCTTCCTCCGGTAACGAGGGCGACAGGTTTTTTCATGATCGAATCTCCTTGTTCTTAAAGTTCCGGCACGGGGACCCATGCGCGCTTCTCCCAGCTTTGCAGGCCGAGTTCGGCGAGCTGGACACCCTTCGCTCCCTCGCGGAGGCTCCACGGAAACGGCGCGTCCACGGCGATGTGCTTGAGGAACATTTCCCACTGCACCTTGAAAGCGTTGTCGTAGGGTTCCTGGTCCGGCACTTCCTGCCATCCGTCGAAGAAATCGATCGGCTGTTCGATGTCCGGGTTCCAGACCGGTTTGGGCGTGGTGCCGTAGTGCTGCACCCTGCAAGTGCGCAGACCGGCCACGGCGCTGCCGTGGGTCCCGTCCACCTGCATCGTCAGCAGGTCGTCGCGGCGGACGCGGGTCACCCAGCTGCTGTTGAAATGGGCGACGATGCCGCCTTCGAGTTCGAAGGTGCTGTAGGCGCTGTCGTCGGCCGTGCACCTGTAGGGATTGCCCTCCTCGTCGACGCGCTCGGGAATGTGCGTCGCCCCGAGGCAACTCACGCCGCGCACACGGCCGAAAAGATTGTCGAGGACGTAGCGCCAGTGGCAGAGCATGTCGACGATGATACCGCCGTCATCCTCCTTCCGGTAATTCCAGCTCGGGCGTTGTCCGGGAATGTTGTCCCCCTCGAAGACCCAGTAACCGAACTCCCCGCGCACGCTGAGGATCTTCCCGAGGAAGCCCTGTTCCTTGAGGCGCTGCAGTTTGCGCAGGCCGGGCAGCCAGAGCTTGTCCTGGACGACGCCGTTTTTCACGCCGGCCATTTCGCAGGCCTCGGCGATTTCCAGCGCGGTCGCGGTATCGGTCGCGGTCGGCTTTTCGCAGTAGACATGCTTACCCGCCACGGCGGCCTTTTTCACCGCTTCGGCGCGGCGCCCGGTCGTCTGCGCGTCGAAGTAGACGGGATAGGCCGGATCCTTGAGGACGCTGTCCAGGTCCGTCGTCGTTTTCTCGATACCGGTGATTTCCGTCAGCTTGCGCAACTTGTCTTCGTTGCGCCCGACAAGGATCGGATCCGGCATGATGACCTCGTTCGGGCCGAGGTGCACCCCGCCCTGTTCGATGATTGCGACAATGGAGCGGAGCAGGTGCTGGTTTGTGCCCATACGCCCGGTCACTCCGTTCATGATAATGCCTACGGTGTGTGTTTTCATAAAAATCGGTTCTCGGTTCTCGGTCTCGGTCTCGGTCTCGGTCTCGAATTAAAAGAAGTCCCTACACGGCCTCCCGGCAGGCCCGGGCGATGTCGGCGAGCCATGCATCCTGGTCGCCCTCCCAGCGGCGCTTGCTGAAGATTTCGACCTCGTTGAAGCCGGTGAAGCCGGCCTCCTCGACGACGGCGCGGATGCCGGGTACATCGATGCACCCCTCACCCATGAGGCCGCGGTCGAGGAGAAAGTCCTCCGTGGGCACGCGCCAGTCACAGACATGGAAAGCGGTCAGGTTGCCGTTTTTGCCGCAGCGGCGGATTTGGGCGTACAAATCCGGGTCCCACCAGAGGTGGTACACATCCACGGCGAGGCCGACCCATGGGGAATCGAGGCCTTCGGCCATGTCGTTCGCGCTGGCGAGCGTGTTCACGGCCGAACGGGTATCCGCGTACATGGGATGGAGCGGCTCAATGGCGAGAACGACCCCGCGCGCCTCCGCCTCCGGCAGCAGCTCCGCAATGCCGTCGCGGATCTGTTCACGACTCTCCCCGAGGCTCTGCTCCGGGCGGGCGCCGCAGACCAGGACGACCATGGGTGCGCCGGTGGCTTCCGCCTCGCGGAGGGCGAGCCGGTTGTCCTCGAGGGCCTTCGCGCGTTCCTCCTCGTTGCCGTAACAGAAGAAACCGCCCCGCACGAGCGCGGTGTTGCGCAGGCCGGCGTCGCGTATTTGTTTTCCCACGACAAGGGGATCCCGCCCCACGAGGGTGTCCCGCCAGACGGTGATGCCGCCGAAGCCCGCGCGGGCGTATTTCTCAATCGCCGTCCCGATGGGCCACGGCTTCGTCGTCACCGTATGCACGGCACAACGGGAAAGATCGGGAAGCGGTTGCGCCTTCATGTCCGGTCGCCCCGCAGACAGCCGAAGAAGGTGTAATACGGCTTATCTTCGATGAGCCGCTGCACATACAAGGCCAGCTCGCGCATGTGGTAATCGCCCCACATGCTGGATTCCCCGCACGGCACCTTGCGGCCTTCCGGAATGTAGTCCCACCCGTTGGGTTGGTGATAAATGCTGTGCAGGAGGAGACCCTGGTGCTCCTTGTCGGTGGAAATGTAGGGCTCCCCGAGAAGGGTTTTCAGCGTCGTGAGCCCGGCCTGGAAGTACTTTTTCCCCTCCCCGGAATCCTTTCCGAGGTAGGTTCCGAGCCGCAGCATTCCCTGCGCACCGATGGCCGCGGCCGTACTGTCAACCGGTTCATGATCGTTGAAGGGATCCGCCGGCTTTTCGCGCCAGTCCCCGAGCTTGTGCAGGTTCGGCGCGCCGCCGTCCCAGTAAGTGACCCCGTCGCTGCTGGTGTTGGTGATGAACCAGTCGCAACTGGCCCTGGCCGCCT
>JAAAOD010000209.1 GCA_009908535.1 Verrucomicrobiota bacterium | reverse complement strand
GTCCTCGGCATGCAGATCGCCCTCGGCGAACTGCAAAAGCACGCCGGGCCCGACCAGCGCGTGACCGCGCCGGCCACCACAGTGTTTCCGACCAAGGACTTCAACGAACTCTACGACGCGGATGCCGACATCTTGGCGTCCGGCGAGAGCCGCGAAGATCAGCTCTGGGCGATCTACCGCGACGAGTCTGAGGCCGGCTCTGCCCGCAGCTACCTGAGTGCGGTGGAAACCTACCTGACCCATTCCGAACGGGCGGACTTCGATGCAAAAGTGAAGGGCTGGTGGAACGACAACGATTTCCATCCGCATTGGACGGCGGTGTTTGACAGCAGCTTGCGCGTGGACCGCGCCGACAACCCTTCCAGCGCACCTGATGACCTGACCCGCGAGTCCTACGAGGCGTCTCCCGCCACAACCTACGGCGAATTCAAGCGGGACCAATTGCCCGTCTGGCTGGTCAGCGGCAACGAAGGGCTCGGGTTCGATCCCGTTTCCGACACCAGCTACCCGGCCGACTACCAGACGCCGCGGACCCCACTGCCCGACCCGACGGACGACGATGCCATCGTCTGGCTCGTCGGCGAGGGCAGCGCCACCCGGGAAAATCTCAGCGCCGACGGCCTCGACGGGCGAGTGAAAGCCCGCAAGGTTAACATCCCGGGAGCGTCTGCCCAAGCGCGCGGCGGCTACGCCTACTGGGTCGGCGACGAATCCGTCAAAGCCAACGTCTCCATCCATTCTGAGGACCCCGATACGGTTTCCTCGTCCGCCTATTTGAACTTCCTCCAAGCTCCGCAGCGCACCGGCTGGGAGCGGATGGAGGGCTTCGCATCCGTTTCGCTGACCCCCTTCGACGAAAACTTTGAGCGAATTCTCACGCTCCCGCAAATCCCTCTGGTCGAGCCGGCCGACTTGGCCGACGACCCCTTGGCGCGCGGGCCCGTCCCCCGCAACTTCCACAGTCTCACCACCCATTCCCAGTCCCTTCTCACCGACACCGCCCGGGGCGGCCTGCGGAAAGACCTCACCCAATTCCTCCGACGCGGCGCCGGACTCTCCCCCTCCGATCCCGTCGCCAACCCGGATCATTACCGTTCCTCCGATTCCCGCTTCGGGGCCTGGGGGGGGTCGAACGCCGGCTTTCCCGCCTCCACCAACAACATCCCGACTTGGGGCGAGATCCGTTCCTGGTTCAACAACACCGCCGCAAGCGCGGGAGGTACGGTGACCCCGGACGGCAACACCCATCCGCTCCTGACCTACGTCATGTTCCACGGCGGCATGTCCTACGAGCCGTCCACCGGGCTCGTGCGCATGCATTTCCTCCCCGCCATCATGCTGTGGAATCCCTACGACGCGTCCCTCGCCGGCGCCCAATACGAAGTCGAGTTGGGAATCTCACCCGTCTTGTGGAAATTCTTCGTCGGCGTGCCCGTGGAGGAGGAACCCACCGACGCGGCGGGCCACTATGACGCCGACAACGACTTCTTCTATTTCAGACTAGACGATCCACCGGGACGAAGCTCTCTTGGAGGCAACAGTGCAGAAAGCGGCTACCGCGCCTGGCCCATGGAAAGTACTTCGACGATGCCGCCGGGTCCGGAGGATCGGGATATCGCGTATCCGCTCCGTTTCACTATCGGCGCATCGGAAACTAGCTTCGAACCCGGGGAAGTTCTCGTCTTCACTCTGGGAGCGACCACCGCCTGGGTCCCAGAATCCGGAAACCCCCTTCCCCTTATCAATTTATACGACACCGCCCTGCCCGATTCCCTCCACTTTCCCGTCGCCCGAATCGAGACCCCACCCTCCCCGGCACAGCAGAGCGAACTCCGCTATTTCTTCTTGCAAACCCAGCAAACGATCGCCGCACCCCGCGTTACCGTCAAGATGAACGGGAACCCCATCATCCGCGCAGGAGCGCGCAATGAACTGGGACCGATCCGCTACAACGACATGCTGGAGGCCATCCACGGCGAGAACTACAACCAAGCGGTGGACAATTCCTCCCTCAAACCCTGGGAGATCGACCCGCCCTTCCGCCCGGACACCTGGCGACGGCTTCACAGCACCGGGGACTTCGAGGCCCACTACAACACGACGCAGCCTTCGGCCACCGCTTCCTCGATCTGGCCCTACGGCGAAACCTGGCTTCAGCCGCTCAACACCGCCTCCACTAGCTCCTTTACCGACAACATGGGTATGCCCCAAAGGGCCCACCAGCTCTATCCCGCCTTCGGTTCTTTTAATTTCAACGCGGGCTTTATCGGCCTGCACCCTCGAGTCGATGCCGAGCGGACGTTGAATCTGAACGTTACGGACCGCCCCAATAACAACAACACCGATAATCTCGGGCGCATGCAGTTTTATCGCACCCGGTTCGCGAACCCGGCACCAGTCTGGAATGGTTTCCAATCCAGCGGGCCAAACGGCTTCTCTATCATTTCCCCGCGCAACGAAAGTGGCGCCGACGAATATCAGGGCCTGTCCCGGCTCGCCGTCCGCCCGGCCCGCCGCACGGAGGCGACTCTGTTATCCCTCGGGCAGATCCAGCAGGCCAATCTTTCGCCCTTCATCTGGCAGCCCGCCTTCCCCATCGGCAACGCCCAGGCTTCCCCCTATGTTGACCGGGCCGCCATCGCCGGAATTCACTCCCGCCCCATGGGGGGCGCCATAAGTGGCTCAGGGGAACTCGGCACCCTGGGAAACGACAATCAAAACCGGCTTATCGACCTGAGCTACCTTCTCAACGAAACCCTCTGGAACGGCTTCTTCCTCTCGGGAATCGAAGGGACCGTTTCGGGCACCGAGCGCCTGCCCAACAGCCGCCTGCGCTTCACCGAAGACGCGGTCGATGCCCCGTCCGGCGAGCTGCTGCGCGACTTCGACACCGCCGCCGCCTACCTGCGCAATCACGGCGCGCTCAACGTGAATTCGACCTCCGTGGAGGCATGGGTCGCGCTCCTCACCGCCTTCCGGGACCTCAATCTCTCCCCCCAAGACGGTTCCTCCAATCCGGACGACACCATCCCCGTCGTCCGCAGCCTTATCCCTGTCGAGGAAAAAATCGACTACCAGCTCCAAGGTTCGGGCGGGGGCGTCACCGGTGGCACGGCCGATCCGCAGGACTTCGGCGCCGTATCCAACCAACGTGACCTCTCCCGCGTGATGGGCGGTTTCCGCTACCTGAACGACGATATGGTCCGTATCCTTGCCGAGCGCATCGTCGACGAAGTTCGGCTTCGCGGCCCCTTTTACAGTCTGTCCGATTTCGTCAACCGCCGCCTCGTTCCGCCCCACGGCGCGGGACAGTCCGGTTCCGCCTGGCAGCGGGCTAGAACCTCCAACGGCGGCAGCAAAAGCAACCTCGAGTACATCGCACCCAGCTACGACCCCTTCGTTGGACTGCACGGGCTGACCGGAGCGCTCCAGCGCGTCATTGACACCTCCGGCATCAACGGCGGCCTCAACAACATCCAAGCCTCGCCCGAAGACCGCGTCTACACCCTCCGGTTCAAAGACAGGGGCGGCCAAACCCCGGGCAACCAGGCTCCGTCCGACATCTACAGCGACGACAACCCGCGCAGCAACTACGAGCCCACCACCCACCATCACCTAGACGCCGAGCATATGGCGGGCGCAGCCGCCGGCGAGGCCGGCAACCTTTACAACGGAACGCCCGGCCTCCTCACCCAGGGCGACCTGCTCTCCATGATCGGCCCGGCCCTGACCGCGCGCGGCGACACCTTCGTCATCCGCAGCTACGGCGAAAGCGCCGGCGGAGTGACGGGGGATGTCGCCGCGCGCGCCTGGCTGGAGACCGTCGTCCAAAGAGTGGCCGAGCCGATGACTCCCGCTGGAACTTCCGGAGCGAACGCCTGGCGCCCGGACGATCCATTCGGCCGCAAGTTCCGCATCGTATCCATGCATTGGCTACAAAAAGATGAAATCTGATCGAATCCGCCCTCCTTTCCCAAAGACCGTTATCGTGCCCATCCCCAAAGCAATTTTCCTCCGCATCCCATCCGCCCTCCTCATCGTGGCGGCGCTTTGCACCCCCTTCCCGCAAGCGCTCGCGCAACCGGAAGATGTCGTGCCGCGAAAACTCCGGGTCTGCTCCTTCCTCGAGCAGGCGCTCGATGCGCTCTACTACCTGACCCCGGACGGCGACTACGAAAAGCTCCGCGCGGGACGGCACACCCGCGGTCCCGTTATCGAGCTTCCGCCGGAGTATTCGAAATTGGAGGTTTTCCTCCGCGGTGCGAAAAACGACGACGGCGAATTCAGCTACCGCCAACTGTTCTCCGTGGACTTCGCATCTCTCCTCAATCCCCTCCTGCTTCTGAGCTACAACGCCGAAGGGAGACTCGTGACCGGTTTGATCGACGACGGCCCCGAACGCCATCCAAAGGGGCAAGTCCGGTTCCTCAACCTGTTCGAGCGGGGCATCGCCCTCCAGTTTGCCGGGGAGAACTATGTTTTCAAAAACAAAGACGACCGGATCATCGAGGCCCCCGAAGCGATGATGGGGCGGCACAATACCTTCAGTTTCCGATTCGGCACAGTCGATGAATCCGGCAAATGGGTCTCGCCCGAAATGAGCTTCCGACTCAAACGCCCCGAACAGCGCCTCCTCGTCGTCTTCACCTATCTGCGCGTCGAACAAAATACCGGTGCCAATCAAGCGTCCGACAACCAAGAGAAACTGGTCCACTTCACACCCCGCGCCTACCTGCTGATGGATCTGGTGCGGTGAATTCTGAGACAGCAGCCGCAACGCGCAAATCAGGCGCTCCCGACTTTTTAGAAGATAAACTCAATGAAATATAGCATCCCCCTCCTAGCCCTCGCCGCCTCGTTCACGCCCTCCGCCGATACGGCGGCCCAAAACCTCCGGCCGACCGACCACACCCCGCACCCGGCGGTTTTCGCT
>JAAAOD010000070.1 GCA_009908535.1 Verrucomicrobiota bacterium | reverse complement strand
ACGGTCTCCGTCATGCTGTAGTAACTTTGCAGATACGCACGCCAGTGCGCCTCGGAAAGGTCGGTTCCGTGATTCCCCGTCTCGGCGGCGTAGCTCTTCTGCCGCCGGCGCTTTTGCAGGTATTCGGCTTCGTCCTCCACAGCGTAGTGGTTGGGAGGCAGCGGTGGCAGGAGAGTCGGGTCGATGTGGTCCGGATCCGGTTCCGGCATGCCGATCCAGTTGTCCTTGATGAAGTAGTGGCAGATGTCGTGCGGGTTGTGCAGGGAGACACCGAGGAACCATGGTTTGGAGGAAAGGCCGGCATGCCAGCGCAGGTAGGTTCCCGCGCGCTGGGCGAAATGCATGTCCACGGCATCACCGAGGAAGCCTCCGAGGATGCCCTCCGGCCGTTGCAGGTAATGAAAGCCGGGAATCTCGTCGGTTTCGGGATAACTGTCCGGCAGGTGCCATTTGCCGGTCCATGTGGTGTCGTACCCGGCTTCCCGGAGGGCCGTGCCCAGATTGGGCAGATCCTCGTGCGGGGTCTCGCCGTTGTAGCGCACGCCCGTCTCGTGCGGATGGCGCCCGTAGGCCAGGGCGCCCCGGGAGGGCCCGCAGATCGGCGCGGGGCAATAGCTGCGCTCGAAGCGCACCCCGTTGCGGGCCAGCTTGTCCATGTTCGCCGTACGCAGCCACCGGTTGCCCGCGCAGGAAAGCGCGTTCACGGTCTGCTGGTCCGTGTAGATAAAGAGAATATTCGGGCGCGGGTCCGCCGCGCGCTCGGCGGCGTTGCGCTCACGCAAAGCCCCGTGCTTATCCATCGGTAGCTCCGTGAAGTTCCGCGCCCACTCCGCGCTCGGGGTCACCCGGTCGCGGTCGCCCGCCGCCCTTGTGGAAGCGGCCGCGAAAGAGGTGGCGGGCAGTCCGCAGGTGGCGGCCACGGCGGTCGTTGCGGAAAGAAAGGATCGTCGGTTCATGGCCGGCATGATCAACCGTTTTTCCCATTGATCGCTCGCACCTTTTCGATGATTCCGTTGATCCGCCTGCCGATGAACCCGACGACCCCGAACGCGATGGAGAACGCGATCTCCTTCATTACGGCGAACTTCGTCGCCCGTGAGCTGGATTACCACATGACCGGCGGCTGGATGGAAGGCGACGAAGCCACCAACGCCGCCTTCAAACCGCTGGAAACCTTTGCCGGAAAATTCGGCGGGATCCTCGACGAGGTGAAAGCCCTCGGCTTTGACCGGATCGATATCTGGACGGCGCACCTGAACCCCGCATGGGCCGGCGAGGAGCACCTTGCCATCGCCCGGAAGCTGCTCGAGGAACGCGGCCTGAAGGTGATGAGTCTCGCCGGTGGATTCGGCGACGGCCTTGACGGCCTCGCCGCCAGCTGCCGCACGGCCAAGGCGGTCGGCGCGGAAATGCTGGCCGGCGGCCTCCCCGTTTATGGCGAGCAACCGGAGGAGGTCCTCGCCGTTCTGCGCGACCATGACATCACCTGGGCTTTTGAAAACCACCCCGATGAAAAATCCGTCGCGGACGTCCACAAGGTCGTCGGGGCGAACCCGCCCGCGAATGTCGGAGTGGCCTGCGATACGGGCTGGTTCGGCACCAACGGGGTCGACGCGGCGGCCGCCCTGCGGGAACTCGCGCCGATCTGTCGCCAGATCCACCTCAAGGACGTGCGCGAAGCCGGCCGGCACCGCACCTGCGCCCTCGGCGAAGGGGTGGTTGACATTCCGGCCTGCGTCGAGGCCCTGCGTGAAACCGGCTACACCGGTCCCATCGCCATCGAGCATGAGCCCGAAAGCTACAACCCGGTGGAGGAAATCCGCCTGTCCCGCCAGCGTCTTCAGGAGTGGATGCGGTCATGAGCGACCTCCGGAACCAACCCCTGCGCGCCGGAATCATCGGCTGCGGCAACATCGCCGGCCAGTACCTCGGCACCTTTGCAAACGGCAGGGAGGTCGCGATCGTCGGCGTCTGCGACCTCGACGAAGCCAAGGCCAAAGCCTTCGGCAATGAACACCGGCTGCCCGTCTACGGCTCCCGGGAGGAGCTTCTGGCCGACCCCGCAATCGAGGCGGTGGTCAACCTGACCATCCACCACGCGCACTACGAAGTCACCAAAGCCGCCCTTGAAGCGGGCAAGCATGTCTTTTCGGAAAAGCCGCTCGCCATGGAGCCGGCGCAGGCGCATGAACTGGTCGGCCTCGCCGAGCAGAAGGGCCTCCTCCTCAGCTGCGCCCCCATCACTTATCTCGGGGAATCGCAACAAACCCTCGGCAGGCGGGTGCGCGGCGGCGAACTCGGGAAGATCCGCGTGATCTACGCCGAAGTGAACCACGGGCGCATCGAAACCTGGCACCCCAATCCCGCGCCCTTCTACGACGTCGGGCCGATGCTGGATGTCGGGGTCTATCCGGTCACCCTTGCCACCGCCTTTCTCGGGCCGGTCCGCCATGTCCAGGCGGTGGGAAAGCAACTCCTGCCCGAGCGGAAGACGAGGAACGGCGAGGCCTTCCGTTTCGAAAAGCCCGACTTCTTTCTCGCCCTGCTCGAATTCGAATCGGGAGCGATCATGCGCCTGACCGCGAATTTCTATGTCATGGAGACCGCCAACGGGCGCCATGTCGTCGAGTTCCACGGGGACGCGGGCACGGCGGGCGCGGACAGCTGGTGCGACTTCGCCTGCCCCGTCCGCGCCGCTCCCTTCGGGGAACCCCTGCAGGAGGTCCCGAACGACTTCGACCGTCCCGAAGGCGGGATTGTCTGGAGCCGCGGCCTCTTCGACTTTGCCGCCGCGATCCGCGAGGGGCGACCTCCCCGGGCCACCGGGGCGCATGCCGCGCACGTCCTCGACGTCCTCACCGCCATCGACCGCTCCGCCGCCGGGGAAGGCACGCGCCAGTCCGTGACCTCCGATTTTCCCCTTCCACCCCCATGGGAGTAACGAAAGCATGAGCCAACCGAACGTCCTATTCATCCTCTCCGACGATACCGATCCCGATTACCTCGGCTGCTACGGGGGCCCCTACCTGACCCCGAACCTCGATGCCCTCCGCGCGGACGGTATTCAGATGATGCAGGCCCATGTCGCGACGCCGATCTGCTGTCCCAGCCGCTTCAACTACTTCACCGGCCAGTACGCCTGCCGGGGAATTCCGGGAAAGACGGGGGCCGAGGCGGAAAAAAGGATCACCGATGTCGGCTTCAACGCGGTCATCTCCCCCGGAGAGGAGCACCTCGCTTCCCTCCTGCAACGGAACGGTTATGTCACCGGCTTCACCGGAAAATGCCACATGGGCCGCCCCAAGAGCGAGATCGGCGCCGCTTCCCTTCCCGGGGACGGCGATCCCCGCACTCCGGAGGTGGAGGCGGTCATGCGCGCCAACCAGCAATGCTACCTCGAGGAGCTTCGGCGGATCGGTTTCGACTACGCCGCCAGCGTGACATGGGGCAATATTGACGACGGGGTCCCGCGGGCCGCATGGATTCACAATCAGGAATGGATCACCTCCGGTGCCCTCGACTTCCTGCGACGCCACGGCACGGGGGAAAAGCCCTTTTTCCTCCACATGGCGACCAACGTCATTCATGGCCCGGAACATGCCGCCAACATTGTCGATCTCGATCCCACCCTCTGCTACGGCGGCCGCCTGCGGGAGGATCCCACCCCCGCCCACGGGAACGACCGAAAGAGCCTTCTCGACCGCCTCAAGGCCGCCGGGGTGCCCGCCACCCACCGGTCCGTCGGCATGTTGTGGCTCGATGATGCCGTCGGAGCGGTGGTGCGGGAGCTGAAGGAAAGCGGCCAGTACGACAACACCATCATCGTCTTCGCCGCCGACCACGGGGTCGAAGGCAAGTTTTCCACCCACGGGAGCGGGACCCGGGTGCCCTGCCTCTGGAAGCTGCCCGGGAGCGTCCGCGCCGGCCACCGCGCCCGGCCGCAGGTGCAGAATGTCGACTTTCTCCCCACCCTCGCCGATCTCCTCGGGCTGGAGGTCGGCAACGTCCCCGCCGTCGACGGGACCAGCTACCTTGCGGTCCTTGAGGGAAGCCAGGAGGCGGCCCGGGAGGATCTTTACTTCGAGTTCGGCACGCAGCGGGCCGTGCAGACCCGCGACTGGAAATACATCGCCTTCCGCTACCACGCCGAAGCCGTCGAGGCCATGCGTTCGGGACGCTCCACGGCCATCAATCCCGCCGGACGGACCGGGATCTCCCGGGCCCAGAAAATGCACCCCGGCGCATGGGATCCCGATCAGCTGTACGACCGCCTGCGCGATCCCGGCGAGCGCATGAACATGGCGAGCTGGGATCAGAACCAACCCATCCTCGCCGACATGAAAGCCCGCCTGCGGCGCTACACCGCTGACATGAACCCCGCCTTCCCCGATGAGGCGGATCCGTTCCAGCACTCCGCGCCGTTCCGGGAGCTGACCCGCGCCGCCACCGCCATCGATCTCTGCGATCTTCCCCACCAGCCATGGTACGCGGAAGGGTGGTATTGAGCGCGAATCAACCGTTTTTCCCTTGGAATCCTCGATTCCCCGCAGAGATTCCGTTGACCGGGACAGCATGAGGGACACCCCGAGTTTTTCACGCTTCGGCCGGTTTGACGAGGAGGCCGCCTGTTTCCGCATCGAAGCGGAACCGCCCATGAAATGGTGGAACCTGCACTGCACGGCCATTCATCCCCGCGGCACGGAAATGTACGCGGAGGTCGCGCATTGCAACGACGGCCCCACGCGGGTCCGGGACGCCGACGGCGTCACCGTGAACCTCGTCAGCTACGACCAGAAATACCACTACGTGCGCGACGACGATAGCCATACCGTCTTCTGCCCGAGCGGCCTGCCCGCGCCGGCCGACGTGGAGGACCGGCAAATCGCCTTTCACCGCGAAAAGACAGTCATGTCCTCACGCTGCGAGGGGCTCCTCGCCCGGCAACGCGTCTTCGTGCCCCGCAAAATCCCGGTGGAATGCACGACCGTCGAGGTCACCAACGAATCGCAACGCCGCCGGAGCGTATCCGTTTTCAGCTACGCGCTCTTCCAGCTCACGGGAACCGACCACGAGGGCCGCGGC
>JAAAOD010000106.1 GCA_009908535.1 Verrucomicrobiota bacterium | reverse complement strand
GTTTATCCGGCCCCCGAGCATGGTCGCTCGGGGGCGGGAAACCACCTCAAAATTTTAACACGGATAGGGACGCTGCCCCCGAGCCTTCCATCTATGCCGCCTTGGCCGGTCTGGTCACCCTCGGATTTGTCCTTGTCCGCCGTCGGCGGCGGTAGATCAAGCCCATCTGACGTTTCGTCTCAAAAGCCCACGGGTCCTCGCATCCTGTGGGTTTTTCTTTTCAAATGCAAACCGACATGAACCATCGATGAACATGACTCCATCGATTCCCTCCACCCGTCCCGTCCTCGTCGACCTGACCGCCCCGCCCTACGCCTGCGACCCGACCGGCAAACAGGACTGCACAGAGGCCATCCGACAGGCTTTTGACGACGCCATGCGCGAAGACCGGCGCAAAGTCCTCGAGACCACCGCCTTTCTGAATTCACCCGGCGCGAAGGCGATGAGTTTCGAGGCCCGGCCCGACCGCTGTGTGCTCGCCCCGCACCTCCCGCTTCCGGTCATTCTTTATCTGCCGAACGGGACGTACCGCGTTTCCGGCACCCTCGGCTACTCCTTCACCGACATGGTCAACTCCGCCCATGACCATTACGCCCGCATGATCCATCTGCGCGGGGAAAGCCGCGACGGCGTCATCCTCCGCCTCGAGGATCAATGCCCGGGCTTTGATGACCCCCATGGCAGACCGGTGATCGAAGTTCTCCGCGGACTCAAAACAGCGATCGCGATGCAGAACACGGTGGAGAACCTCACCGTCGAAACGGGCCGCGGCAATCCGGGCGCCATCGGGATTGATTTCTATTCCAACAACACCGGTGCCCTCCGCGATGTCACCGTGCGCTCTGTGGATGGGGCCGGTATCGCCGGCATCGCGATCCGGAAATGGAACTCCAGTTGCGCCTTGATCCACCGGGCCCGGGTCGAGGGCTTCCAGTTCGGTGTCCAATTCCTCCACCACCGCCTCCACACCACCCTCGAGGATATTGAGGTCGAAGGGCAAGGCCGCTCAGGCATCCACATCACCGATCACAACGTTTCCCTTCATCGGTATCGGAGCCGTAACCGGGTCCCCGCTTTGACCGTCACGGGCAGTGCCGCCCATCTGGCGGCGGTGGACATCCGGGCCGAGGGCGGGGATGCCTGCAGTCCGGCCATCGACGTTCGCGGCGGCATTGTCTTTCTTCGTGATGTCGTGAGTTCCGGCTACAGCCATGTCCTCGATCATCGCGACGGCTATCCGGAAACGACTTCCGCGCTCGAAGAATGGACCAGCCATCCCGCATGCAAACTTTTTCCGGATACCTCGCCGCGCTCGCTGCGCCTTCCGGTGGAGGACCCGCCGTCCGACCCGGGCGGGCATCCCGCGGATCTCTCCGCCCTTTCCGGCGATGGAACGACCGATGACACCGAGGCCCTCGAGGCGGCTCTCGCTTCCGGCTCTTCCCGGCTTGTCTTCCCCCGCGGTCGCTTCCTCCTTTCACGTCCCCTGCGCATTCCCGCCCATGTCCGGGAGCTCGATTTTCAATTCGGCAGCCTGGTCGCCGGCGGTGACCTTGCCCAACGGAAGGATGAAGGAACCTTCCTTGTCGGGGCCGGGGACCAGCCGCTTCTCCTTCAGCGGCTGTTTACCAACGTGGATTTTCAGGGCTCCCATCGTCTCATTGTTCAGGATGGCGTCCGCACCCTCGTCCTCCGCGACCTGCACACGCAGAACAACCCGATGTACCGGAACACCGTTCCGGGATCGCAGGTCTTCATCGAGAACTGTGCCTGCACCTGCCAGGACAACGAAGACCTTCCGGGATTCGCCTTTCATGGCCAGCGTGTCTGGGCGCGCCAGCTCAATCCCGAACGGGCCCATGTCCAGGTTCTCAACGACGGCGGCGACCTCTGGGTGCTCGGTTTCAAGGTCGAGAACCCCTCCACCGGTTTCCTCACCCGGAACGGCGGTCGTACCGAAATCCTCGGCGGCATCTTCAACCAGAATCGCAACTACAACGCGGATGGCGAATCCATGCCCACGGTGATCAACGAGAACGCTGAGGTGACGGTCTCCGCCTCGACCACCGATTTCCGCATCAACCGGTCCTTTGAAGGTCCCGCCCATGTGGTCGTCCGTGAAGTCCGGGACGACCAGCACATGGATCTGGTCTGGGAAGTCCTTCCCCTGCGGCAACCCCACCTCGTCGCGATCCCTCTCTACACCGGACGTCCTTCCGCCCAAAAACCTGCCTCATGAAATCCCCTCATCTTCTTTTTTTTCGTCACTGATTCCCAGCGGGCCGACAGCCTCGGCCACCTCGGCAATCCCGCCGCTTCCACCCCGCGATTGGACGCGTTGGTGGAGAACGGCGAAGCGGTCAGCTTCCGCAACGCCCACTGCCAGAATCCGGTCTGCGTTCCCAGTCGCTGTTCTTTCATGAGCGGTTGTTATCCACACGTGCATGGCCACCGGATTATGGCCCACGCCCTGCATCCGGAACGCGGCCATGGCAACCTTCTGCGAAGCCTCAAAGCTGCGGGCTACTTTGTCTGGTGGGGCGGGAAAAACGACTTCGTCCCGGGACAGGACGGTCTCCACGACCATGCGGATGTGTATTTCAAAGCCAATACGCCGGAAGATTACGCCTCCGTCGGCATGGAAAGATACACCCCCGATCCCGAGTCCACATGGCGGGGGGATCCGGACAGCGATACCTACTACAGCTTCCTGCGGGGGCGGTTGCCCTGGCTGGAAAAGGAAGAGGTCCGGGCCGATGACGAAACCGCCAGGCCGTTCTCCGCGAGGGAGGTCGCCGCGAACCCGAGGAACAACTGTGTCTGGGTCAAATGGGAAGCATGGTGGGCGCGGGGACAAGCCCCGGCCCTACAAGGCGGGCCTTCAGCCTTAAAAACAATTCCTTGCCCCGTATCCCCGCCCTCCAGGCCCGGGCACCCGACGGGCTCCGCGGGCATACCGTCGATACGCCCGTCTCGGCCGGGATCGATATCCGGCCAACCCTGGTCGACTGCGCCGGATACGACGTGCGTAATTTCGGGCTCTCCCCGGGCAGATATCCGGCAAGCTGCTGCCTTTAAATTTGAACCCCTCGGCCACGGTCGAGGAGGTATTCGGCAATCCGTTCGACCGGTTCCGTTCCGAGCATATCCGCCGCTTCGGGATGGAGGCTGGAGACCGGGTTGAGATCGATGAACACGGGGTGGTTGTCCGCATTGAGGACAAATTCCACGCTCCCCAGTTCCATCCCGGCGGCCCGCACAATGTCGGCCACGGCCGCCTTGAGCGGCGAAGGCACCTCGGAACCGGGTCGAAGCGCCACCTCCGCATCCCCGTGGGCGAGACAGTAGTCGAAACAATCCGGAAGGATCGGGCTGCTGGCCTCATACAGAATCTTGCCGCCGAGCGTTTCCGTCCGGTGGACCGCGCCGTCGACGGGGGCGATCACCTCCTGCTCCACCCACGGTTCCGGGAGACCGGAGGGCAGGCTTTCCGGCGGCGGTTCCCCCGGCTCGAGACGAAGGATGCCACGCCCGAAGCCGCCCGCCGGCGGTTTCAGGAGAACCGTGCATTCGGGCAATGACCGCACTCGTGGCCGCGCCTCCGTAGTCCTTGGTATACGCACGCCACAGGCCTCAAACAGCGTTGCCTGGGCCAGCTTGGAAAAACCGACCTCAAGGCACCGAGCTCCATTGACAACGAGGCGGGATTCCTCTTCGCAGCGCAGCAGGGCCTGCCGCATGCATTCGGCGAGTTCGGGCTGCTTGCGTGCCACGCGGGTGGAGATCCGGTTCACCACGATGCTGTCGTCCGGAATCTCTTCGGGTCTTTGCACCACATCGACGTCCACGCCCCGCCGGCGGAGCGCCTCGGCCAACGGTCGGACCCATACCGGGATGTCCGTGAGAATGGTAAATCGCAAGAGCATGTCAGGTCGCCTACAGAATGCCCTCAACCCCGCTCCAGGGCAAGGGCGTCACGTGTCCTCCTTCCACCTGCTTCGGGTAAGCAAGGAGACTTCCCCAGAAGTTGAAGGGATCGGAGTTAGCGCGTTCGCCCGTTTCGCCGGTGATCGCATTGTAATTTTCACCAACGGCGCCCTTCTCGCGCCAGCCACGAAGAAACAGGTCGGCCGACTTTTCCGCGAGCTGCATGGCGGCAGTCGTACAGCCTGAAGTCTTGCTAAATGGAACGTGGTTTCGTGGTTTCCGGCTGAAATTAATCATGGCCGGGGCGGCTCCACTCACTCCAGGCGGTTTCCAGAGCCCGCGGATCCGGTTTACCGGCAAAGGATAAAACGCGGTAGCGGAGCTCAAGGGTGCCTCCCTTCTGAAATACATAAGGCTCATCCCGGATGAAGGCCGGCATGATTTTCTGCATGTTCAGACGGTTGAAAGTCAGCCACGGCGTGGGATGCCTCGGGTTGTCCGGGTGGTCGAAGACAGCGGCCCCGAAATGATGCTCATAAAATTTCCTTGATGGCAATCCATCCATGGCGAAGGAAAACGCACACCAGCGCGAACACAACCGCTCTTCCTCTTCCCAGTTCGTCCGGCCTTCGGCATTCAGAAGCTGAAAATCGGTTCCCCGGGCAAAACGGATATAAAATCCGCCGTAGCCGCCCCACTCGACATGACGGTCACAGACAACCTCTTCCGCGAGGGCGGTGAAATGGAAATGCCAGTCAAGGACCGGGTATCCCTTCCCATCAAGGCCCACTTCAAGGGTGCGCACGTCCCGGATCAAAGGCGTTCCTTTGCCGTCCATCCAGAGAAGGGTATGGGTCAGCGCGGGCCGGTCGCCGCAAAAGCGGATCTCCTCATGCCGGACTTTGCCCGGTTTGGGTCCGGTCGCTTCAAAATCCCAGACATTGTATCCATTGAGATACTTCCATGCAAAGGCGACGCCGTTGTGCCATGGGTGGTCGGCGGGTGCGGTGAGGGTGAGCGATTTCCCATTGGAAAGGGAGACAGGGTGACAGTAGGGGTGGAAGGCGAAGTCGTCGTACTGGTAGCCGGTGATGAGATCTCCCGCCTTATTCCGTACTTCGGCGTAGCCCGTTCTCTGCCTTGCATCGACGAATCTCATATAA
>JAAAOD010000107.1 GCA_009908535.1 Verrucomicrobiota bacterium | reverse complement strand
GTCGTCGGTGTTGACCGTCACCATTACCCCCTCGTCGTGCAGATGCCGAACCGGGTGTTCCGAGAGGGAGGGGACGACGCGCAATTTGAGGTTACTGATCGGACACATGTCGAGAACCGCCCCTTCCTCGCGCAATCGCCGCACCAGCTCCGGGGATTCGGCCGCGCGCGTACCGTGCTGGATGCGGCGGACCCCGAGTTCGTCCATCACCTGCTCGACAAAGGCCGGTCCGGCAAACTCGCCCGCGTGCGCCTTTGTCCCTTTCCCCGCCGCGCGCGCCCGCTGCCAAAGGTCGGCCGTCCACGGCTCCAACGGCGTCGTTTCCGTCCCGTGCAGGTCGAGCCCGTCCACTTCATCCCAGTCGAGGCTTGCCTCGATAAACGGCCGGCTGCGCTCGGTGTAGCCGTCGTGGTGAATTCCCATATACACGCGCACTTCCATCGTCGGAGGCGCCGCATGCTTGATCGCCTCCGCCACCGAACGGGCCTCCAGCCCAAGGTATTCCACCATGCCGCTGGCGAAGCTGGTCTCCACATAACGGACTCCCTCCTCCACGTGCAGCCGCTGCAGAATGACCCGCGCCGCCTCATGGTACCTTTCCGGTGAGGTGTACCACGCCATCGCCATGTCGAGGAGTTCCCTTTCGAAGCGGGTGAAGTCCGGGAAGCGGTAGTCATTATGCCACGACGGCGGCGGCGAGGGGAAGCGCCCGGGATCGAGGGTGTTGAGCATTTCCCAGGGAAGCGCCCCTTCGATATGCAGGTGCGTCTCCGTTTTTGGAAGACGCCGCAGAAAGGCCCGCAGGTGCGGATCGGGATGAAAACTCATGGCCCTCACGCGTCCGTCAGGTAGTCGGGATTCAGCTTCTGGAGCGCCTTCGGGACAAAAAGGCCGTCCTTGCGGATCAGCTTCCCGTCGAAGCGGATTTCCCCGCCCCCGTACTCCTTGCGCTGGATGTTGACGATGTCCCAGTGCACCTGCGACCGGTTCCCATTGTCCGCCTCGCCTTCATAGGCCTGCCCCGGAGTAAAGTGGAAACTGCCCGCGATCTTTTCGTCGAAAAGCGTATCCCGCATGGGTTCAAGGATGTACGGGTTGAAGCCGATCGCGAACTCGCCGATGTAGCGGGCGCCCGGATCACTGTCGAGGACCGCCTTCAGGCGGCGATTGTCGCCGGTGCAGCTGGCCTTCACGATCTTCCCCTTCTCGAATTCAAAGCGGAGGTTGTCGTAGCTGACCCCCTGGTACACGGAGGGGACGTTGTAGGTCAGCTCCCCCTCGACGCTCTCCCTGACAGGCGCGGTGAAGGTCTCACCGTCGGGGATGTTATGCTCCCCGCAACACATCACCGCCTCCAGCCCCTTGATGGAGAAACGCAGGTCCGTGCCCGGTCCCCTGATGTGGACCTTGTCCGTCCGGTCCATCAGACGCTTGAGGGCGCGCTGGCCCGCCAGCATGCGCCGGTAGTCCATACAGCAGACTCGGAAGTAGAAATCCTCGAATGCCTCCGTGCTGGTGAGGGACTGCTGGGCCATCGCGGACGTCGGCCAGCGCAGAACCACCCATTTCGTGTTCTTTACGCGGTAGTTCTGGACCGGCCGCATTTCCCCCATCGCCAGCCGCATGCGCTTGCTCGGAACATCGGAGGATTCGAAGATGTTGTCGGACCCGCGCAGCGCGATGTAGGCATCCATGCCCTTCATGCGCTGCAGCTCGATTTTCGCCTGAAAGCGGTACTGCTCTTCCGTGGCTCCCATCAGCAATTCGCGGGTGATGCGCGCATGCTGCACCGCAACGTGCGGAATGCCTTTGCGGGCCCGTACTTCGCGGATCAGGGCCACCACAATTTCATCGGGAACATTCTGCGCGTCGATCAATACGCGTTCCCCGCGCTTCAGGGAAACGGAATAGCCGACCAGATTTTTCGCAAGAGCCTCAAAGCGGGAATCATTCATGGCCGGAAAGATGGATGGCCACCGCCCTGTTGGCAAGTCATCGACCCAGCCGCTCGAGGCGGCCTCCTTAGCCGGTCATCGAAGCTGACAAAAGCAAAAACCCGCGGACTCGAAAGAGACCCGCGGGTTTTGTGTCAACTACTCTTACTCTCAACTACTCCTAATACCAAAATCGAAAACTATGAGAGAAGCTTATCAGAATAAGGTCGGATCCACAATCAGGTGGATTCCTGAGTCAAGACGGAAGATCTCCCCAGAAGAGAAAAAACCTAATGCCCGCGGCGGATGACCGATCCCTGGAAATGGATGCTGAAGCGGTAGACTTTCTTGCGCCGGGTCTCGATCTCGCCCGTCGAAAGATCGAACCGGTCCGGCACTTCTTCCTGCCGTACATCCACGGCCGCCTGGTAACCGCGCTCGGAAAAGACATCGATGAGGATGGCGAGGGCCATGTTGCTTTCAAAGACGGGGTCTTCCGAACTGATGTAGGCGCGACCGGAAACGGCATGGCGCTGCACGATGGGCATGAACTTGCTCTCGATCACACGGACGATCCGGTCGAAGAGCTCCGGTTGCTGGGCGGTGTAGGTCTCGAGCCGTTCGACCAGCTGCTGGCGCGCGTGAACGACTATGTCGGAGGCGATGGGCACCCGCGAGACGAGGTCGTTGGTGCGCTGGTCGAGTTCGAGGGAGGACTGGTATTTCAGTTCCTCGACAATGCTCTTCTGCACTTCCCCAACTGACTGCTGCGCATTGATAAAGTGGTAGTGGAATATCTCCCGCAGCGAGCGCAGGGACTCGTAGGTGATCTCCTTGAAGGTCCGGTAGCGGTTGCGGGCGGCCTCGACACTGAGGTCAGTCTTGCGCAGTTCCTTCTTTCGTCCCGTTCCGGTCGATTCCACCTGGCGGTTGTGTTCCTGGACAAGACGACCGCGGTGAAGCTGCCGGTGAACCGAGACCGCCTCGTCCACATAGAGCACGATGATATGGAAGATCGGTTTGTGGAAGGTCGCCTCGTGGGGACTGCTGAGATACTTGCTGCGAAGCTGGTTGAGCTTGCGGTAGAAGAGCTTCACGCATTCCACCTGCACCTTCGTGCGGGGATAACCGTCCACGACGACGCCCATGGCATTCTCCGGCTTCAGCAGCTCGCGCAGCAGCAGGGAGGTCACCTCCCGGTCCCCCACCATGAGCCCCGCATCCTTCAGGCGCTGCGCCTCCGGGCTGTTGAGGAGGTCGGAAATGACGACCGGTTTCGCGGTCAGACCGCAGAAATCCATGATGAAGCGCGTCTGCGTCCCTTTGCCCGCACCGGGTGCCCCGTTCAGCCAGAAGATCTCCCGCGGAAAAGCCAGCGACGACTCCCCGAAATCGTCGCAAAGTTCCTCCCAGACGGCGTTGAAGATGAGCTGGGCGTCCTTGATCTCAAGGTCCAGCGTCTTTTCCTGCTCGCCATCGGCGGCGGCGGCGGTGGGAGGACTGGAGGGCTTATCCATAGGAAGGGGAGGAGGAAAGGCTCTCCTACCGGACCTTGGCAAGCGTTTCCTTCAATGCTCTCGCGGAAGCGGCCAGGGCCTGCTTCTCCTTTGGCCAGAGGTCGATTTCGACATGCTCGTGCACCCCTTCGCGCCCAACCACGGTCGGAACACTCAGGGAAATATCGCGGATCCCGTAGGCCTTGCCCGCCTGGTGGGAGGAAACTGGGAGGAGTCGGCGACTGTCGAGAACAACCGCGTGCACAACCTCGGCAATGGTCGCTCCGACAGCCCAGCCGGCACCCCCCTTGCGGCGGATCACTTCGGCGCCGCTGCTCTTGGTGCGCTCGAAAAGCTTTTTCTGAAGGGACGGGTTCAGTTGCGGCAGGCCCGTCAGGGGGAAGCCTCCCACGGTCGCGGAGGACCACACCGGCAACATGGAATCTCCGTGTTCCCCGAGGATAAGGGCCTTCACCTGCGTCGGGGCCAGATTGAGTTCCTGTGCAATAAGGGAGCGGAAACGGGCGGTATCCAGCATCGTGCCGAGGCCGAAAACCTGCCTTGCGGGAACGGCGAGCGCTTCCGTGGCCATTTCCGTGAGGATATCGACGGGATTGGAGACAATGAAGAAGCGCGCGCCCTCCTTGTGCCCGGCGGCCCGGATATCGTCGAGGATCTGTTGGAAGAGGGCGACGTTGCGGTTGATCAGATCGAGGCGGGATTCGTCCGGCTTCCGCCGCAGGCCGGCCGTGATCACGAAAATGTCGGTGTCCCTCGCCCGCTGGTAATCTCCGGCATAGATGCGCTGGTCTGCGAGGGAAGAAGCCCCGTGCAGCAGATCCAGGGCCTCGCCCCCGGCCAGTTCCGTGTTCGCGTCCAGTAGTTGCATTTCCGCGACAATTCCACCGCATTGCAGGGCAAAGGCCGCGTTGACTCCGACGCGCCCGCCGCCGCCGATGATGGTAACTTTCATAAAACCGGTCTCCTTTTTTCCGGGGATTGCCTGGAAGCGGCGGACGGCCTCAGGCCTTGTCCAGCTCCGTCATGATCAAGTCGGTAATCTGCCGCACGAGGGCATCGGCCTCTGCCCGCGAAGGGGAAGCCTCCGCCTCTTTAGCCTCCGCTCCCGCCGGCGGACCTGCTTTGCAGACCACGCCGGGCTGGAATTCACTGTTATCGCAGAGCTCGCACTCCTTGTACTGCTCCCGGGCATCGTGCATACCGAGGGTCTTGCGCAATTCGATAAGCTCGCGCGCCTGCGGCTGCGTGATCGTCTTGAGGCCGTTGCCGAGCTGCGAGGCCACCCAGATGGTGCGGCAATAAGCGTCGCAATTCTCCATTTTCCAGTAGGCGTCCTCGATATGGTCGCCCCAGCAGATCACGCCGTGGTTCACCATGAGGATGGCATGGTGCTTGGCGGAGACCTTGCCCACTTCTTCGGCGTTGGCCGGGGTTCCGGGCGTCTGGTAGGCCGCCATTCCGATCTGGCCGAGAAAGACCTCCGCCTCCGGGATCATGCAGGTGGGCGGCTGCACATTGGCCACCGCAAAGGCGGTCGCATGCGGCGGATGCGCGTGGCAGGTGGCACGCGCCTTGGGCTGGTTGCGGAAGATGGCGAGGTGCGTCATGCACTCGCTTGTCCGTTTGAACTTCCCGGCGAGTTGTTTGCCGTCGAAATCGACGAGGGAAATGGTTTCCGGCGT
>JAAAOD010000261.1 GCA_009908535.1 Verrucomicrobiota bacterium | reverse complement strand
GACAAGCTGCACATTGATGCCGGTTTCGATGTCGTCGGCGGCCGGTTCCCGGTTCACCGTCGCGGTGAGGGCATCCTCGTTGCGTGTGATCCACAGCGGAACATTGCGGATGCGGGTGTCCTCGAGGGAACGCGTCGCGAGCTGGCGACTGGAGGTGCTTTCCTTGACCTCGATGGAATCCCCGGCGGAGACGGAGAAGCTGGGAATATCCACCTTGCGCCCGTTGACCTTCACATGTCCGTGGGTAACAAACTGCCGCGCCTGGCGGCGGGTCTTGGCGAAGCCGGTGCTGTAGATGACGGAATCGAGCCGCGTCTCCAGCATCTGGAGGAAAATTTCCCCGGTCACCCCGCGCTTGCTTTTGGCGCGCTGAAAGGTGCGGCGGAACTGCTTCTCGGTCAGGCCGTAGAGATAGCGCAGCTTCTGTTTTTCATTCAGGCCGAAGGAGTAATCGGAGGGCTTACGCCGCAGACGCGGCCCATGCTGTCCGGGAGGGTGCGGCTTGCGGTCCTGCGCCTTGTTCGGCGGGAAAATGGACATGCCAAAGCGGCGGTTGATGCGGGTGGTCGGGCCAGTGTAACGTGCCATGAAATTGTGCGGTTGAATTTGTTGTTGAGCGCGGAGGATCGACCGCGTCACACACGGCGCCGCTTCTTGGGGCGGCAGCCGTTATGGGGAACAGGGGTGATATCGACGATGGAGGTCACCGTCATTCCGAGGGACTGGATGGCGCGGATGGCGGAATCCCGCCCCATGCCGGGTCCTTTCACGCGGATGCCCACCTCCCTCATGCCGTGCGAGAGAGCGACCTTGCCGGCGTCCTGGGTGACGACCTGGGCGGCATAGGCCGTGCTTTTCCGCGAGCCACGAAAGTTCATTTTGCCCGCGCTGGACCAGGAGATGACATTTCCCTTCGGATCGGAAAAGGTCACCTTGGTATTGTTGAAGGTGGCAAGAATCGTCACCGTCCCGCTGGTTACATTTTTGCTTCCCTTGGCCTTGCGGACATTGAGGTCGACCTCGGTCTTGAGGAGATCGGCGGCGGAGGGCGCACCCGCTTTTTCTTCCTTTCCCTCCTCTTCCGCGGCGGTCTCCCCGGCCTTTTCGGGAGGGGGCGCTTCCGCGGCCTTTTCCTTCGCCGGCGCTGCTTCTGCGGCGGGCGCCCCGGTCGGGTTAACGGCTTCTTTCTTTTCTTCTTCGCTCATCATGTTTCCCGATCAATGTTATTTCTTCATGCTCCCAACCGTCTTCCGACGGCCTTTCCGGGTACGGGAGTTGCATTGGGTACGCTGTCCCCGCACGGGGAGGCCCCGCCGGTGCCGAATCCCGCGGTAGGAATGGATGGCCTGCAGGCGCTTGAGATCCGCGGTCAGAGACCGCCGCAGATCACCCTCGACAAGGATCTCCTCCTGGACGATCGCTTCGGAAATCTTGTTGAGCTGGTTTTCGTTCAGCTCGTGCGCGCGCATGTCGGGATCAAGATCCGCATCCTTGACGAGGCGATCGGCAAGGGTCGGTCCAATCCCGTAAATATAACGCAAAGCGTAGGGAATCTTTTTGTTCCCGGGAATTTCAACACCCAATAAACGAGGCATAAATTTACAGATTTACTTGATAATAAGACAGTTCCACCCGACCTCCGGGCGCTTCACCCGGCTGGTGGAAAAAGAGAGGACGCAAGGAAAACGGGAAAGGCTTGTCAAGTCTTTCCGAAAGAAGATGTAAGCTCAAGTGGCGCGCTCCGCAAGGGTCAGAATTTCTGGTTCGTCGTCGGTGACCAGAACGGTATGTTCGAAGTGGGCGGAGGGCTGGCGATCGGCGGTCAGGGCGGTCCACCCGTCTTCGGCCATTTCGACGCGGGGCGGGCCGACGGAAATCATTGGTTCGATGGCGAGGGTCATGCCGGGACGAAGCCGGTCCCCCCGGTTTCTCGGTCCGAAGTTGGGGATTTGCGGTGCTTCATGCATGGTCCGCCCCACTCCGTGCCCGACGAAATCGCGGATGATGCCGAATCCGTAGGGGCGGACAGCCTGTTCCACGGCGTGGGAAATAAAACCGACGCGATGGCGGGAGCGGGCCTGCTCGATCCCGGCGTAGAGGGCGGTTTCAGTGGCCCGGAGAAGTTTGGCGGTCGATTCAGGAATCGCGCCCACCGGGACGGTGCGGGCGTTGTCGCCGATGAACCCGTCAACTTCCACACAGACATCAACCGTGATAATATCACCTTCCCTGAGGACACGCTGCAGCTGGCCGATCCCGTGAACGATCTCCTCATTGACGGACAGGCAGGTGTAGGCGGGGAAGACCTTGGCCCCGGCCCGGTAACCGTAGCAGGCGCTGCGGCCGCCGCATTCGGCGAGAAGGCGTTTGCCTTCCTGGTCGAGGTCGTAGGTGTTGACGCCAGGAGCAACGCAACGGCAAAGCCGGTCAAGGACGGTCGCGGCGATGCGGCAGGCCTTGCGCATGGTGGCAATTTCCGTGGCGGATTTAACGGGGATCATCGGATCGTACCGCACTCCACTGGGGGAGAGAGTCCCGGTCCGTGGACCGGGAGGCGTTTGCGCTGTGAGAAAGAACGAGAAAAAATGGGCCGTGTCCGCACCATTAGAACAAGGCGGCGTTGAGGCCCCAGGCGACGAGGCCGGAGACGACCATCACGAGGAGCCACCGCCAGAGGGTCTTGCCTTCCTGGAGTCCGGAGGTATCGACCAACTGGCGGGTCCTTCCCTGGCTACGGCCGCGAATGCGCCCTTTCTTGAGGAAGCCGTCGTAGTGGCGCTGGAGCAGGTAGGTCTCCACCTGGCGAAGAAAGTCGAGGAGCACGCCCACGATGATGAGCAAACCGGTCCCCCCGAAGAACTGGGCGGCCTGGTAGGGAACCCCGGTGCTGAAGAGAACCCCGTCCGGCAGGACAGCGATGAGAGTAAGGAAGGCGGCCCCGGCGAGGGTGAGGCGGGTCATCGTGAAATCGAGGTAGCGGGCCGTGGGCTCGCCTGGACGGACCCCCGGGACGTACCCACCGTACTTTTTGAGGTCATCAGCGATCTGCACCGGCTTGAACATGACCGACACCCAGAAATAACTGAAGGCGAAAATCATGAGACCGAAGACGAGGTAGTAGGTGAGCTGACCTTGCTGGAAGAAAGTGCCCGCATCGCGGAGCCAGTTCGCATTCACGACCCCGCCGAGCTGCTGGAAGACGGTGGTGAAAAACATCATGATCGCAGAGGCGAAGATAATCGGCATGACGCCGGAGTAATTCACCTTCAGCGGGAGGTAACTGCTCTGGCCCCCGAAGACCTTGCGACCGACAACCCGCTTGGCGTATTGGACGGGAATCTTCCGCACCGCCTGGGTGACCATGACCACGCCGGCGATGACCAGGAAGAGGAAGAGGAGCATGAGGATCCCCTCTCCGAGACCGAGCTGGGCGGTCTCCCCGACCGGAGCGGTGAAGAGCTGGAAAGTGAGGACAATGGCCGCGGGCAGGTCGGCGAGAATGCCCACCGTGATGAGAATGGAAATCCCGTTGCCGATTCCGCGGTTGGTGATCTGCTCCCCGAGCCACATAAGCAGGATGGTGCCGCTGGTAAGGAAGATCACCGAAGTGAGCATGAACCAGCCCTGGCTCACGAGGATGATGTCTCCGTAGCGGCTGATATCATACTCGGGAAAGATCTGCGTCGGATTGGAGAGGGTCAGGACGAGCAGGACCGACTGGACAAGGCAGATCAGGAGGGTCGCATAGCGTGTATACTGGGTGATCTTCTGGCGGCCGACCTCGCCTTCCTGCTGCAGGCGGGCCAGGCTGGGAACCGCGGCCGTCAACAGCTGGAAAACAATGGAGGCGCTGATGTAGGGCATGATGCCGAGGGCGAAAATCGCGCCGCGCAACAGGGCGCCCCCGGTGAACATGTTGTAGAGGCCCAGCAGACCGCCCCCACCCGCGCGGCTCTGGTCGTCAAAGAACTCCTGCAGCGGCATCGGATCGATTCCCGGTAAGGGAATGTTGGCACCCACGCGCGCGATGAAGAGCAGAAACAGCGTGAAGAAGATCTTGTCCCGGAGTTCGGGAATTTTGAAGACGTTGACAAAGGCGGAAATCATGGTGCTGTCGTGCGGCGGTCCGGAAGCGGGAGACGGGAGTTAGCGAAGGCGGTTCCCTGCCAAGGCAGCCGGTTCATCAGGAGGCGTCCTTTTCGGGAGCAGCGCCCTTCCCGCCAGTCGCGGGAACGGTGACTGTCCCCCCGGCCTTTTCAATCTTCTCCCGGGCGCTGCCGGAGACGCGATCCACGTTGACGTGGAGCGCCTTTTCGATTTCGCCGTCGCCAAGGACCTTGACCCGCTCGGCATCCTTCCGGATGAGACGCGCCCTCTTCAGGGATTCGGCATCGACGGTGTCGCCGTCGACCCGCTGCAGGTCCCCGACATTGACGACGGCATAGGTGGTCCGGAAGCGGTCATTGTTGAAGCCGCGCTTCGGCAGCTTCCGGTAAAGGGGAACATGGCCGGATTCGAAACCGGGCCGGAGACTGAATCCGCTGCGGGAGCGTTGCCCTTTGTGGCCGCGCCCGGACGTCTTGCCCCGGCCGGACCCTTCGCCCCGCCCGATACGTTTGCGGCTTTTGCGGCCGGGCGTCTTGATCAGTTCGTGTAACCTCATGATGGATTTCCTTGTGTTTCGGCGATGCGGGGCGGCAGACCGGTTTCAGGCCTGGCGCAGCCGCTTGATCATTTCAGCGGAACGGAGCTTTTTGAGCGCGTCGAGGGTGGCGAAGACCATGGCTCCCGGATTGTTGGACCGCAGACTTTTGGTGAGAACGTCCTTCACCCCGGCTCCCTCAAGGACAGCGCGGACGCCGCCACCGGCGATGACGCCCGTACCGGGAACGGCGGGGCGCAGGAGGACACGGCCCCCGTCGTGATCGCCCCGCACCTCATGCGGAATGGTGTTGTTGCGCAAGGCCACCGGCCGCATGTTCTTCCGCGCCTGCTCCGTTCCCTTACGGATGCATTCGGGAACTTCCTTGGCCTTGCCGTACCCGACGCCCACCTTCCCCTCGCGATCCCCCACGACGACGAGAGCGGCGAAACTGAAGCGCCGGCCGCCGGCAACTACCTTGGCACAGCGGTTGATGTGGACGACCTTTTCAAAAAGACCGCTGTCCTCCTCTTCCTGCTGCTGGCGCTGGCGGTCGCGGCCGCGGCGGGCGGACTTGCGCGCGGATTTACGGGGCGTCGCGGTGGGCCGGTCGATCTTGCCGATGACCGCACTCTGCCGCTCCCCCTTTTCCGGTTTCGATGCGACGATGTCCCCGCTGCCTTCCTCGGTGGAGGAGGGCACCTGGATTTCAGGAGCCTCCGTTTCCTGCGGAGTTTTCTCTTCCGGGGTGTTTTTTTCTTCTTCGCTCATTAAAGTTTCCTGTCCTTAAAAGTTGAGGCCACCGGCGCGGGCCGCTTCGGCGAATTCCTTCACCCGCCCGTGGTACCGCTTGCCATGCCGGTCGAAGACCACCGCCTCGATGCCGGCTTCCTTCGCCTTTTCGGCGAGAACCTTGCCGAGCCGGGCCGCGCTGGGGCGATTCGCCCGGAGGGATTCCTCCCGGAGATCCTTCGCGATGGAGGAGACCGAGAGGAGGGTCTTCCCTGCACGGTCGTCGATCGCCTGAGCGTAAAGATGCTTGTTGCTGAAGGACACACACAGGCGGGGGCGCTCGGCGGTGCCGGCAATCTTCTTACGGATGCGCCAGATTCGCTTCTGGCGGAGTTCCTTGTTCTGCTGAATGGATTTCATGACGTGCTTCTCCTTCCTTACCCGGCTTTTTTACCTTCCTTGCGCAGGACGGGCTCGCCTTCGATGGCAACGCCCTTGCCCTTGTAGGGTTCGGCGGGGTTGGCCCATTTGATGCGTGCGGCGAACTGACCCACCTGCTGTTTATCGTAGCCCGCTACGGTGATTTTCGTCTGGTCTTCGACGGTGACGGTGACGCCTTCCGGGATCTCCAGTCGGACGGGATGGGAATATCCGAGGGCGAGGTCGAGAATCGCTCCCTGCACGTTGGCCCGGAAACCGACGCCGGAAATAGTCAGCTTCTTCGTAAAGCCTTCCGTCACCCCCTGAATCATTCCATTGATGAGGCTGCGGGCGGTCCCGTACATGGCGCGGGAAAACTTGTCCTTGCCGACCGGCTCGACGACGACCTGGCCCTCTTCCTGCCGGACGCGCACGGCCTTGGTACTGAACTGCTGGCGCAGCGTGCCTTTCGGCCCCTTCACCGTGACCGATTGCTGCGGGCCGTCCTCAATGGAGACTTCGACTTTTTCCGGAATGGCTACCGGTAATCTTCCTATTCGACTCATTGGATTGTTCTCCCAGGTATATTACCAGATGGCGCAGATCATTTCACCACCGACATTGTGGCGGCGGGCATCCCGATCCTTGAGGATGCCGCGGGACGTCGTGAGAATACCGATACCGAGGCCGCCGAGGGTGCGCGGGATCTCGCGGGCCTGGTAGTAAAAGCGGCGTCCGGGGCGGCTGATGCGGCGCACCCCGGTCAGGGCGGGGATATCATCGACGTACTTCAGATGCAGTCGCAGGAACGGCTTGCCCTGCACCTCGACCTTTTCGACTTCGCCGAGATAGCCCTCGTTTTGAAGGATTTCGGCGATGCGGAGGTGCATCTTCGAGTAGCGGGTGTCGCAGCTTTCCTTCCCGGCGCGATAGCCGTTGCGGATGATGGTGAGGAAATCACTGATCGGATCGGACATGAGAAACTCCTTGTTCGCTGTTGGCGGGATTGCGCGTTACCATGAGGATTTGGTCACTCCCGGAACCTTCCCGGAGGAGGCAAGCTCGCGGAAGGTAAGGCGACTCACCCCGTACTTGCGCAGGTAGGCGCGCGGGCGACCTGTGACGCTGCATCGGTTGCGCAGGCGCACCGGGCTGGAATTGCGAGGGAGCTTGGTCAGCTTCCGCTGGGCTTCGTAAAACTCCTCATCCGGCGTGTCCGGATTCTTGATGATCCGTTTCAGTTCCTCCCGTTTGGAGGCATAGCGAGCGGCCATCCGTTCGCGCTTCAGGTTGCGTTCGATCATCGCTTTTTTGGCCATGGTAAAATAAGTCCTTTTTGGAGGTTAAGCGCTCGCGGTGGCCGTGGAGGCGCTGCGTTTGCGGAAGGGAACCCCGAGCTGCTGAAGCAGCTCACGTCCTTCTTCGTCCGTTGTCGCGGTGGTGGAAATACAGATGTCCATGCCGATGGAACCCTTTCCGCTGTCGGAGCGGACTTCCGGAAAAATGGAGATGTCGCTGATCCCGAGGGTATAGTTTCCGTTCCCGTCGAGGCGGTCGCGGACCCCCCGGAAGTCGCGGATCCCCGGAAGGGCGACCGCGATGAGCCGGTAGAGAAAGTCGTACATGGTGGCACCGCGGAGGGTAACCTTGGCCCCGATGGGCATGCCCTCGCGGAGCTTGAAGTTACTGACGCTCTTGCGGGCCTTCGTGACCACGGGCCGCTGCCCCGCGATCTGGCTCATTTCCTTCACGATGTCGTCGATCTGGCCCTTTTCGGTGCCGGCGGAGAATCCGGTGTTGAGGACGACTTTCTCGACGGCCGGAACCTCGTGGATATTCGTATATCCCCGGCTCTTGCGCAGGGCGGGAACGACCTCGTCCTTGTAGTACTGTTGTAGATACGTGCTTTGCATTGTCCTTATCTCCCTGCTCAGGCGGGGGCGGAACCCCGTTTCTGGTCGTACAAGGCGGCCTTCATGACATTGGAGAGATGGATGGGGTTCTCCCGTTCGACGATGGCCCCTTCCGGATTGTCCTGCGTCTTGCGCTCGTGGTGCTTGCGCTTGTTGACGCCCTCGACGATGACCCGCTGGCGGCGCGGAAAGACCTGCAGCACCTTGCCACGGTCACCGCGCTGATTGCCAGCGAGGACGACGACTTCATCTCCTGCTTTGATATTCTGCTTCATTTCAGAGGACCTCCGGAGCGAGGCTGATGATTTTCATGTATTTGCGCTGGCGCAGCTCGCGGGCAATGGGTCCGTAGACGCGGCTCCCGCGCGGCTGGCCGTCATTGCTGATAAGCACCACCGCGTTGTTGTCGAAGCGGAGGTAACTTCCATCGGAGCGACGGATGGGAGCCCGGGTGCGGACGACGACGGCGCGGCAGACGGTGCCCTTCTTGATATTCGAATCCGGGGCGGCATCGCGGATGTGCACGACAATTTCATCGCCGATGCCGGCCGTACGCTTCAGCTGCCCGAGGCGGCGAATCATCTTCGCCTCCTTCGCGCCGGAATTGTCGGCCACTTTGATGGTGGAAAGCATTTGGATCATTTTTCAATCTCCTCGGTTGGGTCCTTCTGAACCAAGATCGCCCCGGCTTCTATCCCAGGACAGGGGCCTTTTCGACGATCCGCACGACCCGGAAGCGCTTCAACTTGCTCAGGGGCCGGGTCTCCATGATTTCGACGCGGTCGCCGGCGGCGCAGCCATTGTCTTCATCGTGCGCGTGGACAACGGTTTTGCGGCGGACTTCCTTTTTGTAAAGCGGGTGTCGAACCTTGTAATCGTAGGTGACCTTGACGGACTTGTCGCCAGATCGGCTGGTGACGGTTCCGTTGATGGTCTTTCTTTGTTTGCGGTCGGCCATGGGTGGTTGACGGGAAATCGGTTACGGGTTGAAGGGTTAAACGGCGGCTGCCCGGCGCTTGTGATGGGCGACGGTTTCGATGCGGGCGACCTCGCGCCGCAGAACCTTGAGGAGGTGGGGGTTCTCCAGCTGGCCGGTCTTCTTTTTGAGGCGCAGCTCGAGCAGTTCCTGCCGGGTATCCCGGTTTTTCTTTTCCAGTTCCTGAAGGGAAAGCTCTCGGAGGTCTTTGGTTTTCATTTCTTGGAGGGGAAGGGATTACTGATTGCGGTGGATGAAGCGGCAACGGAGGGGAAGCTTGCCGTCGGCCAGGCGCATGGCTTCGCGGGCGGCGCTGAGCGGGACACCGCTCAGTTCGAAAAGAATGACGCCGGGCTTGATGGTGGCGGACCAGAATTCGACCGCGCCCTTTCCTTTCCCCTGACGGGTTTCCGCGGGTTTCTGGGTGATGGGCTTATGAGGAAAGATGCGGATCCAGACCTTCCCGCGACGGCTGAGGTAGCGGTTGATGGCGACACGGGCGGCTTCGATCTGCGCAGCGGTCAGGTTACCCCGCTCAAGGGCCTGGATACCGAATTCGCCGAAGGCGAGGGTGTCCCCGCCCTTGGCAACACCCCGGTTGCGGCCGCGCTGTACCTTGCGGTACTTCGTTCGTGATGGCATGAGTGGCATGGCAATTTTCCTCGGAAATCAGGTTCAGAAACGGGTCAGTTGAGCAGCTTTTCTTCAGGATCGAGGCAGACCCAGCATTTCACCCCGATGACCCCGTAGACAGTCCGCGCCTCGGAAAAGCCGTAGTCGATGTTGGCACGAAGGGTGTGCAGGGGAACGGCTCCGGAGCGGGCGCTTTCCGTACGGGCGATGTCGGCGCCGCCGAGGCGTCCGCTGACTTGGAGCCGGATACCGAGGGCGCCCACGCTCATTGTGCTCTGCACTGCCTTCTTCATCGCGCGACGGAAGGAAATGCGACGCTCCAGCTGCAGGGCCACGCTTTCCGCCACCAACTGGGCGACGAGATCCGGCTTCTTAACCTCCTGGATGTCGAGGAGGACATCCTTTTTCAACATTCTCGCGAGGCCCTCCTTGATCTTTTCAAGCTCGGTTCCCTTGCGCCCTATGACAATCCCCGGACGGGCGGTGTGCACCTTGATACGGATACGGTTGCCGGCACGTTCGATGAAAATGCGGGGGACCGCGGCGTAGCGGAATTTCTCCTCAAGGAAAGAGCGGATACGGTGGTCTTCCTTGAGGTGGGCACCGAATTCCCGCTTGCGTGCGAACCAGCGGGATTGCCAGTCGCGACGAACGGAGAGGCGGAAGCCGAGAGGATTTACTTTCTGACCCATGTGTTCTGTTAATTGGAGGATTCGGTGAGAACGATCCGGAGGTGGCTGGTCCGCTTGCGGATCGGCTTGGCGGAGCCGCGGGCGGCGGCCTTGAAACGGCGGAAGGCGGGACCCTCCTCAACCACGGCCTCCTTGATGACGAGATCGTCGGAATTGAGGTTGTGATTGTTCTCCGCATTGGCGACCGCGCTGTGCAGTGTCTTCCCGAGCAGGCGCGCGGCCTTGCGGGGAATGAACTTCAAAAGTTCGAGGGCTTCGTTGGCGCGCCGTCCGGGAAGCTCACGGGTGAGTTCCCGTGCCTTCCGGGCGGAAATACGGCTGTACTTGGTGTAGGCGACAATATCCATGGGTTCTCTCCTACTTCTTGGTGTGCGGCTGGTGCCCACGGAAGGTCCGGGTGTGCGAAAACTCGCCCATGCGGTGACCGACCATGTTTTCCGTCACGTGGACGGGAACAAAGCCCTTGCCGTTGTGGACTTCAAAGTTGAGACCGACAAATTCAGGAGTAATCTGCGAGCGTCGGCTCCATGTCTTGATGGGACGGCGGTCATCTTTTTCCTGCGCGGCAACCACTTTCTTCCACAAACCGGGGTCGACGAAGAATCCTTTTTTGAGCGAACGGGCCATATCTAATCAGGTAATTAAAATTTTACTACAGGGGAAACTGGCACTTACTTGCGCATCTTCCTCCCGTTGCGGCGCACGAGAATGTCCTTGTCAGAGGCCTTGCGGTGGCGGCGGGTGGGAAAGTTCTTGGAAAGCTGTCCCCAGGGGCTGACCGGATGGCCGCCGCCGGAGGTCCGGCCTTCCCCACCTCCCATGGGATGATCGACCGGGTTCATGGCCACACCGCGGACACGCGGACGGCGGCCCTTCCAACGACTGCGGCCGGCCTTCCCGAGGGCGCGGTTGCCATGCTCGGAATTTCCAACCACACCGATTGTGGCGCGGCACCGGGCATTGACGAGCCGGAGCTCGCCGGAGGGCATCCGCAGGGTGGCCTTGCCACGTTCGATGGAGACAAGGGTGGCCGCGACACCGGCGGTACGCACCAACTGGCCTTTGGTACCGGGCTTGAGCTCGATATTGTGCACCCGCATGGCGGGCGGGATCGACTGCAGAGGCATGCTGTTCCCCGGCTTGAAATCAGCTTTTCCGGTGGCGTTGATGACCTTGTCGCCGACCTTGAGCTTGTCCGGAGCCAGCATGTAGCGCTGTTCGCCGTCTTCAAAGCGAATCAGGGCGATGTGGGCGGAGCGGTTCGGATCGTACTCCAGCCGTTCGACGACCGCGGGAAGGTCCAGCTTGTCGCGGCGGAAATCGATTTTCCGGTAGAGGCGTTTGTGGCCGCCTCCACGGCGGCGACTGGTGATGCGCCCATAACAATTGCGCCCGCTTCCACGCTTGCGGTTTTCGGTCAGCTTCTTGACCGGACGCTCCTTGCTCAGGTTGTCATTGCGTACCCCGACGACATAGCGCTGTCCGGGGGTATTGGGCTTCTTGGAAATAATAGCCATGACGATGTCTTTCTTCTTCTTCGCTTTCGGAGGTACGGCACTCAGGCCATTTCGATCGCGGAACCCTCCTTGAGGCGGACGATAGCCTTTTTGTAACCCGGTTTCTTGCCCGGATTGGCCCGCCGCATGCGGTTCATTTTAACTTTGGGCTTCACGTTGGCGATGCGCACGGCCTCCACCTCGACCCCGAACTGGCCTTCGATGGCCCGTTTCACGGCAATACGGTTGGCAGCGGAGGCGACTTTGAAGGTGTACTGGTTGGCGAGGGAGGTCGCGGCGGTCGCCTTTTCCGTGACCACGTGTTCAAGTAGAATGCTGTCGCGGTTAAGCATGGTTCGGTCCTCCGTTCAAGCGGGAGAGAAGCCGGTCCATCGCCTTTTCGCTGGCGATGATGTGATCGTAGCGGCTCAATTCGACGGCATTCACATCCGATGCCTCGTTCAGAAAGATCCGTTCGATATTCCTTGCTGCGAGAAGGGTCTGGTCGGACCAGCTGTCATCGAGCACCAGAACCTTCCCCCGTGGCGCCACTTTACCCACCAGCTCGTTGAAGAGCCGGGTTTTCCGGTCCTGTAGTTCCCATTTTTCAATAAGCGACAGCTCGCCGTCGCGGGCGCGGTCAAAAAGGGCGCGGGAGAGCGCGAGCCGCCGCATTTTCCGATTGATGCGCTGGCCGAAATCCCTCGGCTGGGGACCATGGGCGACCGCGCCGTGAGTGTGCTGCGGGGCGACCCGGGTGCCTTGCCGCGCCATTCCGGTTCCCTTCTGGCGGAAAGGCTTTTTGCCCGTACCGTGGACCGTGGAACGGGTCCGGACCGCGGAAGTTCCCTGCCGGCGATTGGCCATCGTGGAGACGATAACCTGTTTCAAGGCTTGCAGCCCCTTGTCGCCCTCGAACTGGGGGATGGCGACCTCTTTCTCCGAGGACGAACTGCCATCTGCGCTGAAAACGTTGAGTTTCATAATTGATTATCTCCTCGGAAAATCAGGCGGTGGCCCGTTTTTTGATCGCGGTCCGGACAAGGACATTGCCCCCGTTGGGACCCGGCACGGACCCCTTCACCAGGAGGAGGTTTTTTTCCGGGATGACCCGGACGATCTTCAGGTTTTGCACCGTGCGCTGATCGCCGCCGAAACGGCCCGGCATCTTCTTCCCCTTGAGAATTTTTCCCGGCCACTGGCACATGCCGTAGGACCCGCCTCGCCGGTGGAACATGGACCCGTGGGAGGCCGGCCCTCCGGAAAAATTCCAGCGTTTGACCACGCCCTGGAAGCCCCGGCCTTTCGACATGCCGATCACGTCTACCTTTGCCTCGTCCTGAAAGACTTCTGCCACTGTCAGCGCGGACCCGGTCTCGGTCTTCGGCGCCTCCGGAAGGCGCACTTCGCGGACGCGGCTCACGCCCTCCACCCCGGCCTTTTGCAGGTGACCTTTCAGGGCGGAGGGAACATTCTTCGCTTTACGGGTGCCGAAACCTATCTGGACGGCGTTGTAGCCGTCCGTATCCATGGTTTTGACTTGCAGGACGGGGCACGGGCCGGCCTCGATAACGGTGACGGGCACGAGCGTGCCGTCTTCCGCATAGACCTGCGTCATCCCCAGCTTTTTGCCGATTAATGCTGTACTCATGATTCAAGAGGCGGACGAACCGGAAGGCACGCCTGCGTTGAGGTGAAAAAAAACCTGACGCGGAGTTACCCGATGGCAACGGGTACTTTCCAGTGCAGGAGAGAAACTTTTCCGCAAAACGGAAAAGCGCGAAAGAAGGTGGCCGCGGGAGGCCTGTCAACAGAATTGTAGAGGAAAACGTCGGGAAGGGAAAACCTCAGACATTGATGGATATGTCGACCCCGGCGGGAAGATTGAGTTTTTTCAGCTCATCGACCGTCTGGGCGGTGGGCTCGACAATATCGATAAGACGTTTGTGCGTACGCTGCTCAAACTGGTCCATGGATTTCTTGTCCACATGGGGGGAGCGGTTGATGGAGACCCGCTCGATCGCCGTCGGCAGCGGGATGGGACCGGAGACCCGGGCACCGGAGCGTTTGGCGGTGTCGACAATGTCCACCGCGCTCTGATCGATAATGCGGTAGTCGTATCCTTGAAGTTTAATGCGAATGCGTGGGCCACTCATGGTGCTGTAGGGGAAAAGGTTGGTTGGATTGCAGAGGAATCAGGTTCGGTTCGGCGTCCGGGAGGAACTCTTGACGATATCCTCGAGAAGGTTGTTCGGAACGGGTTCGAAATGGCTCGGTTCCATGGAATAGGAGGCGCGGCCCTTGGAAAGGGAGCGGACATCCGTGGAATACCCGAACATCTGCTCAAGGGGCACATGGGCGGCGATGCGGGTGACGCTCACCTTGCTCTCGATTCCCTGGATGACGCCACGGCGGCGGTTCAGGTCGCCGACGATGTCCCCCTGAAATTCATCCGGGGTCTCGACTTCAACCTTCATCATGGGCTCCAGAAGGACCGGCTTGGCTTTTTGCATGGCTTCGCGGAAAGCGAAGATGCCGGCCATTTTGAAGGCCATTTCCGAGCTGTCGACCTCGTGGAAGGAGCCGAAGGTGAGGCGCACCTTGAAATCGACGACCGGGTAACCGGCGACTGTGCCGCTGCGGGCGGCCTCGACAATCCCTTCCTCGGTCGGCTTGATATACTCCTTCGGGATGACCCCGCCGACGATTTCGTTGGAAAACTCGTAACCCTTACCGGCCTCAAGCGGCTCGATCTTGATTTCGGCATGGCCGTACTGCCCGCGTCCCCCACTCTGGCGGACAAACTTGCCCGTTCCGTCGGCGGGGTGGGTAATCGTCTCACGGTAGGCGATCTGCGGTTTGCCGACCTGCGCTTCCACCTTGAACTCGCGGAGAAGACGGTCGCGGATAATATCGAGGTGGAGTTCCCCCATGCCCGCGATGATCGTTTGTCCCGTTTCCTCGTCGCTGGAGACGACGAAGGTGGGATCTTCCTCTGCGAGCCGCTGCAGGGCGAGCGAGAGTTTCTCCTGGTCGGCCTTCGAGGCCGGCTCAACGCTCATCGAAATCACCGGCTCGGGAAATGTCGGCGGTTCAAGAATGACGTTCTGCCCTTTGTCGGCGAGGGTATCACCGGTGCGAACATCCTTGGCCCCGATAATGGCGACAATATCTCCGGAGTAGGCGGCATCGATGTCCTCCCGCTTGTCGGAGTGCATGATCATGAGGCGGCTGATGCGCTCGGTTTTTCCGGTACGGGGATTGATAAGGGTGGAACCCTTCCGGAGGGTACCGGAATAAATCCGGAAAAAGACGAGTTTGCCGACGTAGGGATCCGTGAAGAGCTTGAAAGCGAGGCCGGCGACAGGGGTATCGTCATTGGGCGCGATTTCCACCAGCTGGGACTCGTCCTCGACATCATGCCCCTTCTGCGGTGGGATATCGAGAGGGCTGGGCAGGTAGTTGACGACGGCGTTCAGAAGTTTCTGGACCCCTTTGTTCTTGAAAGCGGTACCGGGAATGACCGGAACAAAATGATGGGAGAGGGTCGCTGCGCGAATGCCCCGCATGAATTCTTCATCCGTGATCTCCTCGCCCTCGAGGTATTTCTCCATGAGGGCGTCATCAAACGCCGCGATGTCCTCGAGAAGCGCCTCGCGGTACTTCTCTGCCTCTTCCCGGTAGTCCCCGGGAATCTCTTCCTCGGTGAAGTTGGAACCGGTGGCGTCTTCCTCCCCGTACATGTGCGCCTGCATGCGGATGAGGTCGATGAGCCCGACGAAGCCAGCTTCCGCACCGATGGGAAGATAGATGGGGTGAGCGTTGGTTCCCAGTTTGCCGCGGATGTCCTCAATGGCGCCGTAAAAGTCGGCCCCGGTCCGGTCCATTTTGTTAATGAAGCAGATACGCGGAACGCCGTATTTGTCCATCTGGCGCCAGACCGTCTCGGACTGGGGCTGGACGCCCGCGACGGCACAGAAGACGGCGACGGCACCGTCCAGCACCTTGAGCGAACGCTCCACTTCGGCGGTGAAGTCGACGTGACCCGGCGTATCGATAATATTGATACGGTGCGGAATCCCCTCGTAGGGGCCGCGCTTGGTCACCCACTGCGTGGAAATGGCGGCGGAGGTGATCGTGATGCCGCGCTCACGTTCCTGGGACATCCAGTCGGTCGTGGCGGAGCCTTCGTGCACCTCCCCGATCTTGTGGATTTTCCCGGAGTAAAAGAGGATCCGCTCCGTCGTGGTGGTCTTGCCGGCATCGATGTGCGCGGCAATACCGATATTGCGCTGGAACTCCAGAGGAACCCGCCGTCCGGAGGAATTCGCAGCGGAAAGATTTTTGGTGTCAACTTTTGTCATGACGGTAAAGAGGCAGGTCGAGGGGGCGGAGCAGATCTACCATCGAAGGTGGGCGAAGGCGCGGTTGGCCTGGGCCATGCGGTGGGTGTCGTCCTTCTTTTTAACGACCGTTCCCGTATTGTTGTAGGCATCGATGATTTCGGCGGCGAGATTCTCCTTCATGGAACCGCGGCGGGCACGGGAAGCGGCTACGATCCAGCGGAAAGCGAGGCTTTGCTGGCGCTCGAAACTGATTTCGAGGGGAACCTGATAGGTCGTGCCGCCGACACGGCGGCTTTTCACTTCGAGCTTCGGACGGATGTTCTCGAGGGCTCCGAGGAGCAGGTCAACCGGGTCTCCTTTGCCCAGATTTTCACTCACGCGTTCAAAGGCTCCGTAAACAATGGCTTGGGAGACGGATTTTTTCCCGTCCTCCATGACCACATTGATCAAGTGGCTCACGAGGGAGCTGTTGTACCGGGGATCCGGTGTGTGTTCGCGTTTTTCGGCTCGGCGGCGACGTGACATGGCGGTATGGGGATTGAAGAATAAAAAGGCGGGTTCGGTTACTTTTTGGGTCGCTTGACGCCGTATTTGGACCGGCTCCGACGACGTTTATCGACACCGGTACAGTCGAGGGCCCCGCGGACGATGTGGTAGCGGACCCCGGGGAGGTCCTTGACGCGACCCCCGCGCACGAGGACGACGCTGTGCTCCTGAAGGCTGTGCCCTTCGTCAGGAATGTAAGCAATTACCTCGTAACCGCTTGTGAGCCGGACCTTGGCCACCTTGCGAATGGCGGAATTCGGTTTTTTGGGCGTGCGGGTCATCACCTGCGTACAGACTCCGCGGCGGAACGGGTTTTTGCGCAAAGCGGGCGATTTGCTCTTTGCGACATTTGTGTGGCGTGGTTTGCGGACGAGTTGATTGATTGTGGGCATGGCTCTGGGCTCGATTTAGAAAAAGCGGTCAAAGTAGACGCAGGAAAATCGACGGCAAGTTTTTTTTAGGAAGATGCGAATGGTGCAAAAAGGCCGCCCGACGGGCCGGAAGCGGACCCGTCGGGCGAGAGAAAGAAGAGCGGCGGCGCGGGATCAGCCGGCGCCGAAGGCATTGCCGGGATCCTCCTCGGCGGCGGTGGGCGCGGCAAGCGGATTCACCTTGAGGCGACGATATTTCGGAAGCCCGGTACCGGCGGGAATGAGGTTCCCCATGATGACATTCTCCTTGAAGCCCTTGAGGTTATCGACCTTTCCGAGAGTGGCGGCATCGGTCAGGACCCGGGTGGTCTCCTGGAAGGAGGCGGCCGAGATGAAACTTTCCGTCTCCACGGAAGCCTTCGTGATCCCGAGCAGGATGGGCTCCCCTTCCGCGGGCTGGCCGCCGGCTTCGGTGATGCGCTCATTTTCGGTGATGAAAGTATCCTTGTCGATCTGCTCACCCCAGAAAAATTCGCTGTCGCCAGGTTCGGTGATCCGGACCTTCCGCAGCATCTGGGAAATGATCAGCTCGATGTGCTTGTCATTGATGGTGACGCCCTGCAGGCGGTAGACCTTTTGAATCTCGGAAAGGAGGTATTCCTGCACCGTGTTGGGCCCGAGAATATCAAGGATTTCGTGCGGATCGGCAGCCCCTTCGGTAAGGTGCTGGCCCTTGTAGACGATATCGCCCGGCTGCACGATGATATGTTTTCCGTGCGGGATGAGATGTTCCTCCTCCTGTCCGGATTCCTGATCGGTAACGACGAGGCGCTTTTTGCCGCGGACGGTCCCGTTGAGGGAGACCACCCCGTCGATCTTGGCCATCTCGGTAGCCTCCTTCGGACGGCGGGCTTCAAAAAGCTCGGCGACGCGCGGTAGACCGCCGGTGATATCCTGGGTCTTGGAGGCCTGACGGGGCGTCTTCGCGAGGAGGGAGCCTCCGTCAATCTCGTCCCCCTCGCTCACGGAGACGGTAGCTCCGGTGGGGATGGAATAGGTGGCGAGAACCTTCTCCTCCTTCCCGGAGGGATCCACGACTTCGATCTGCGGGGCGAGGTCTTCCTTGTGCTCGACCACGACGGTGGCGATACGGCCCGAGGATGGATCGATTTCTCGCTTCACCGTGACCCCGGGAATCATGTCCCGGAACCGGATGCGTCCGGATTTTTCCGAGAGAATGGGAACATTGAAGGGATCCCACTGGGCCAGCTTGGTTCCGGCCTCGATGCGATCGCCGTCGCGGCAGGTCATGACGGCCCCGGCGGGAATGTTGTAGGTTTCCAGTTCCTTTTCGTTTTCATCAAGGATGGCGACCTGGCCGGTCTTGTTAAGGACGACAAAGGCTTGTCCCTGGTTGACCTCGACGATACGCAGACCCGTGGTGCGGATGATTCCGCTGTTGCGGATCTCAATGTCAGCGGACTGGGCCAGCGCGGAGGCAATCCCCCCGATGTGGAACGTCCGCATGGTCAGCTGCGTGCCCGGTTCGCCGATCGACTGGGCGGCAATGATCCCGACGGCGGTTCCGACCTCGACCATGGCATTGGTGGCGGGATTGATCCCGTAGGCCTTGGCGGGAAGGCTGTTGGAAAGGGCGTGCGTGAGCGGCGACATCACCTTTACCCTCTCGATTCCGAGACCGTCGATGCGGGCGGCAATCTCTTTGGTGACGAGATCGCCGGCCTTGATCACGACCTCGTCGGGATTGATGGGGTTGCGGACGTCCTCGGCGACGCAACGGCCGGTGATCCGTTCGCGCAGGGGCACGATTTCCTCGTCCCCTTCGTAGATGGCGTACTTCCAGATACCGTCCCGGTTGCCGTCGTCCTCCTCAGTGATGATGACGTCCATGGCGACGTCGCAGAGCTTCCGCGTTAGGTAGCCGGCGTCAGCGGTCTTGAGAGCGGTATCGGCGAGGCCTTTGCGGGCACCGTGGGTTGAAATGAAGTATTCCAGAACGCTGAGCCCCTCCCGAAAGGAGGAGAGGATGGGCCGCTCGATAATCTCCCCGGACGGTTTGGCCATGAGGCCGCGGGTGCCGCAGAGCTGCCGGACCTGTTGCTTGTTCCCACGAGCGCCGGAATCCATCATCAGATACACCGGATTCACTTCCTCCTTGTCGTTGTTCCTGTCCAACTGGTCAAAGACAGCCTGGGCGATTTCGTCGGTCGCCTGGGTCCAGATATCAACGACTTTGTTGTAGCGCTCTCCGCTGGTAATAATCCCCTGCCCGTACTGGTTGGAGACCTCCGCGATGCGTTTGCGGGCCCGCTTCACGATCTCGCTCTTTGCGGGAGGAATGATCATGTCCTCCATGCCGATGGAGATACCCGCCATGGTGGCGATGGTGAAGCCGATCTCCTTGAGCCGGTCGAGCATGGCAATGGATTCCTCACGCCCGGCGACCTGGTAGGTATTGTTGATCAGCTCCCCGAGTTTCTTCTTGGCGACGGGAAAGTTGATGTAGCCGAGTTCCGAGGGCCAGATTCCGCTGAAAATGACGCGTCCGGGCGTGGTCAGGACCACGCTCTTGCGGGGATTGCCGTAGATGGATTTCGCGCCGAAATCCGGGTTGCGGAGGCGGATCCAGTCGTGCTTTTTCACGACGCCGTCCGCTTCGGCGAGCAACACTTCTTCAAAGCTGTTGAACAACGGGACATGCTGTCCCTCGGCCGGATGCTCGCGCGGTTCGAGAGTCAGGTAGTAGGAACCAAGAACAATGTCCTGGGAAGGGGTGAGGATGGGATCGCCGCTGGAGGGGGAGAAAATATTGTTCGTGCTCATCATGAGCAGCTTGGCCTCGAGGATCGACTCCAGGCTCAACGGAACGTGCACGGCCATCTGGTCCCCGTCGAAGTCGGCGTTGTAGGCGGCGCAGACAAGCGGGTGCAGACGGATGGCATCGCCCTCGATAAGCGTCGGTTCAAAGGCCTGGATGGAGAGGCGGTGGAGGGTCGGGGCGCGGTTGAGGAGCACGGGATGCCCCTTCGTCACCTCCTCGAGGATGTCCCAGACTTCCGGCGACTGCTTTTCGATCATCTTGCGTGCCCCGCGGACGGTATGAACAAAACCGAGTTCCTTGAGGCGGCGGATGATGAAGGGCTCGAAGAGCACGAGGGCCATCTTTTTCGGAAGGCCACACTGGTTGAGTTTTAATTCCGGGCCGATGACGATGACGGAACGACCGGAGTAATCGACGCGCTTGCCGAGAAGGTTCTGGCGAAAGCGGCCCTGCTTGCCCTTGAGCATGTCGCTGAGCGACTTCAGAGGCCGGTTCCCCGCACCGGTGACGGCGCGGCCGTGGCGCCCGTTGTCAAAGAGCGCGTCCACCGCTTCCTGCAGCATCCGCTTCTCATTATGAATGATGACATCCGGTGTCTTGAGAAGGAGCAGGTTTTTCAGGCGGTTGTTCCGGTTGATAACCCGGCGGTAGAGATCATTCAGGTCGGAGGTGGCGAATCGTCCGCCCTCGAGGGGAACGAGCGGACGCAGATCCGGGGGGATGACCGGAATCACTTCCAGCACCATCCATTCCGGACGGGATTCGGACTCGATGAAACCCTGGATGACCTTCAGCCGTTTCGACAGCTTCTTTTTGATCTGCTTCGAACGGGTGGTCTGCATCTGCTCATGGAGTTCGTCCACCACGGAGGGCAGATCCATGTTTTCAAGAATACGGCGAATGGCCCCCGCCCCCATCTCCGCTTCGAAGGAGTCTTCGCCGTACTCATCAATGGCGGCGATGTACTCCTGCTCGCTGAGGAGCTGCCGTTCCTCTAGGGGCGTCTTGCCGGGATCGACGACGATATAGTTCTCGTAATAGATCACGCGCTCGAGGTTGCGCGCGGTCATGTCGAGCAGCAGGCCGAGGCGACTGGGCATGCTCTTGAGGAACCAGATATGGGTCGCGGGCACGGCCAGCTCGATATGCCCCATCCGCTCCCGGCGCACGCGGCTGACGGTCACCTCGACGCCGCAGCGGTCACAGATGACACCCTTGTACTTGATGCGCTTGTACTTTCCGCAGGCGCACTCGTAGTCGCGGACCGGCCCGAAGATGCGCTGGCAGAAAAGGCCGCCCGGCTCGGGTTTGAAAGTCCGGTAATTGATCGTCTCGGGATTCTTCACTTCCCCGCGCGACCAGTTCCGGATGGAGTCCGGGGAGGCGATGGAAATGGATACCTGGTCGAATCCCTGTTCATTTTCGAAGCCGAGGAGGTCTCGGGCTTCACGGGTCTGAAGGTCGTCGGTCATAGCAGTTACAGCTTCGTCGGTTACGCGTTAGTTGGCGAAAGCGGAGGCAAGGGGATTTTCCTCGCCCATTTTGATATCGAGGCAGAGGCTCTGGATCTCCTTCATAAGGACATTGAAGGACTGGGGCGTGCCGGCCTGCAGGCTGTTATCCCCCTTGACCAGAGACTCGTAGATTTTCGTCCGCCCGGCAACATCGTCGGACTTGACCGTAAGGAGTTCCTGCAGGGTGTAGGCGGCTCCATAGGCCTCGAGCGCCCAAACCTCCATTTCCCCGAAACGCTGGCCACCGTACTGGGCCTTGCCTCCGAGGGGCTGCTGCGTGATCAGACTGTAGGGACCGACGGCGCGGGCGTGGATCTTGTCGGCGACAAGGTGGTTGAGCTTGAGCATGTAGGTGTATCCGACGACGACCTCCTGATCGAGGCGCTGACCGGTACGGCCGTCGTAGAGGTGGCTTTTCCCGCTGGTGGGCAACTCGGCGTCGGTGAGGTACTTCTTGATCTGGTCCTCGTGGATTCCGTCGAACACCGGGGTAGCGATCTTCAGGCCGAGACGCTGGCAGGCATATCCGAGGTGGCATTCGAGCACCTGACCGACGTTCATGCGGCTCGGGACCCCGAGGGGGTTGAGGCAGATGTCGACGGTGGTCCCGTCCGCGAGGTACGGCATGTCTTCCTGCGGCACGATCTTCGCGACAACGCCCTTGTTCCCGTGGCGGCCGGCCATTTTATCGCCGACCTGGATCTTCCTTTTCGTGGCCACGTAGACCTTGACATTCTTGACGACGCCCTGGTCGACGTCCTCGCCGGATTCCACCGCCTCGATGCGGCGTTCCTGGTCGGTCTCCAGCTCCTCGAACTTGCTCTTGAAGCTGTCGATGATCTCCATGATCTTGATGCGGACCGGAGAGGGATCGATTTCAATCGATTTGTAGACGGAGGCGAGTCGGCGGAGCAGGGTTTTCGTGATCTTGCGGTTGGCGGGAATGATCACCTCGCCGGTGTCGCCATTGACGACGTCAAGTGGAATCTTTTCTCCGAGAAGGATGTTGGAAAGGCTTTCCGTGAGCGACTCCCGCAGGCGGTCCATCTGCGTGCGGAACTCCTCGTTGATCTTCTTGATCTGCCGGCGCCGGTCGGAGGCGGAGAGCTTTTCGGACTCGCCCTCGACGCGGCTGGATACCTTCACGTCCATGACGATCCCGTTGGTACCGGACGGCACGAGAAGAGACGTATCCTTCACGTCGGCCGCCTTCTCCCCGAAGATGGCGCGCAGGAGTTTTTCCTCGGGAGCGAGCTCGGTTTCGCTCTTCGGAGTGATTTTCCCGACGAGAATGTCGCCGGGTTTCACTTCCGCGCCGACGCGGATGACGCCGTCATGATTCAGGTTCTTGAGGGCTTCCTCCCCGACATTGGGAATATCGCGGGTGATTTCCTCCGGACCGAGTTTGGTATCGCGGGCAGTGACCTCGAATTCCTCGACGTGGATGGAGGTGAAGACGTCGTCCTTGAGCAGGCGTTCACTGATCAGAACGGCATCCTCGAAATTGTACCCGTTCCACGGCATGTAGGCGACGAGCACATTCCGCCCGAGGGCCAGTTCCCCGTGTTCGGTGGAGGCACCGTCGGCGAGGAGGTCGCCGGCCTTGATCTTCTGCCCCACGCGCACGACCGGTTTCTGGTTGAAGCAGGTGCCAGCGTTGGAGCGCAGGAACTTCCGCAGCAAGTACACGTGGACCCCGTTTTTCGGGTCACTCTTGGGTTTCTTCAGCAGCTTCGGGGAAACCCCGCCATCCGGGGTGACGATGATGCGGCGGGCATCGACCGTGGCGACGACGCCATCGGCCTCGGCGACAGTAACGGTCTTGGAGTCGCGGGCGACGCGGTCCTCGATCCCGGTCCCGACAAAAGGAGCCTCGGTCTGTAAGAGCGGTACCCCCTGTCGCTGCATGTTCGAACCCATGAGGGCGCGGTTGGCGTCGTCGTGTTCAAGAAAGGGAATCAAGCCGGCGGCGACCGAAATCACCTGTTTGGGGGAAACGTCCATTAGGTGAACCTCGGTGGGATCGACCTCGACGAAATCGTCCCCTTTCCGGGCGGTGACACGGCCTTCCAGCTTCCCCTTTTTGCCGACCGTGGAGTTGGCCTGGGCGATGATCTTGCCCTCCTCCTGGTCGGCGTTGAAATAAATGACGTCGTCTTTGACGTAGCCATTTTCCACGATCCGATACGGAGTTTCAATAAACCCGAACTCGTTGACCTGGGCATAGGTGGAAAGGCTGTTGATGAGGCCGATGTTCGGCCCTTCGGGGGTCTCCACGGGACAGATGCGTCCGTAGTGGGAGGGGTGGACGTCGCGGACCTCGAAGCCGGCGCGGTCGCGATTCAAGCCGCCCGGCCCGAGGGCGGAAAGGCGGCGCTTGTGGGTCACCTCGGCCAGCGGATTGATCTGGTCCATGAACTGGCTGAGCTGGCTGCGGGCAAAGAAGTCCCGGATGACGGTGCTGAGGGCCTTCGGGTTGATGAGCTTCTGCGGAGTGACGGAATCCACGCTCTGGTCGTAAAGGGTCATCCGCTCCTTCACGAGCCGTTCCGTCCGCGCGAG